>JANYGA010000032.1 GCA_025359485.1 Rhodospirillales bacterium
GACCCATAACGGTGGCTACATCAGCAAGCTTTCCGTCCAATCGGATGGCACCCTGAAGATGGTCAAGGAGAAGCTCATCACCGGTCTGACCGGTCCGCTGGGCATGGCGGTCAGCACGGTCGCCACCAAGAAATTCCCCAAGGGCACGATCTTCCTGGCAGAAGCCTGGGCGCCGCTAGCTGAAGCCGATGGCACCGAAGTGAAGGATCCTTCGGTCCTTGATCCCAAGATCATCGCGTTCAACGCCGACGGCAAGATTCTCGGTTCCATCAAACTCGGCACCGACTCTCCCGCAGGCAAAGTCGCCGGCGTAGCCGCGACCCTTGCAAATGCTCTGGCGTTCGACAAGCAGGGAAATCTGTACTTGGCTGACACCGGCATCGGTGGCGGCCTGTTCACACCGGCGCTCAACACCAAGGGTGGTGGCGTTTACATGTTCCCGCACAGCTCGATCGATGCTCTGGCTGACGGCAAAGACGCACCTTTGTCGTACATCGCAGTGCCGGAAGGCGGACCTGACGGCATTGAAGTCGCACCCGACGGTGCGATCCACTTCAACACCGTTGGCCCGGCCGCTGGCCTGAAGGATCCGGCTGAAGGCGGCATGTATCGCCTGACGAAGGAAGACTTCCAGACCGGACGCTTGCCCGAGCCTTTTGCGCGTGGACTTGGCGCACTCGACGGGCTGGATTTCGCGGGTTCGGTTCGCCTGGATACCGAAATCAAGGCGACCAATACCGTTGTCGTCACGCCGCCTTATGGCATGTGTCGACCGTGTAGCCTTCGTGTTCGAGTTCGAGTCGCAGGACGCGCGTGATCTGCGCGTCGTCTTCGACGATGAGAATCTTGAAGGGCGGAACGGCGGCGACGCTCACGCTTGCCGTCGGCCTCGATGAATCCGAAGGTCGAGTGTCTCGGGGAACATCGCGACGATTCCCGCGACGGCGGTTCCAGCTGCGAGCCAAGAGAGCGTTTGCAAATTTCCGAAAAGCTGCGTAAGCGAGTATGCGTTACGTGCGAAGGCCTCGGCGTTACGATGATCGCCGAGCATGAACATCAGGAGCCAAACGCCGATCGCTGCCGCAACGCCCATGAGCAAGATGTCGCGCGTGCTCATGACCGGTGCGAATTCGGGCGCGTCGATCGTCGCGCGCAAGATTGCAGCGCGCAAGTCGCCCGGCGGCGTTGCGAGTGGGAGGGCAAAGAGTGCGCGGTCGAGGGCGTCGTCGTCGATCATGAGGTCACCAGTGCTTTGCGGAGTTGTTCTTTTGCGCGAAAGAGATGCGTTTTGACCGTCCCCATTGGAAGGTCGAGGACGCGGGCGATCTCTTCGTATTGCTTTCCCTGGAGATGATAGAGCGTGATGATCGTGCGATACTTCTCCGGTAAGGCGTCGATCGCTTCATATAACGCGCGAGCCTCGTCGTTGCGTTCCGCAACGTGCGCGGGACCGGGCGCGGGATCGGCGCGATCGGGTAACTCGGCATCGCTATAGCGCTTGCGACGCCCGAGTCGATCGCAACACACGTGGTAGGCGATCGCGAAGATCCAGGTCGAAAAGCGGGCACCCGGCTTAAACGTGCGCAGGCTGCGATAGGCTTTGAAGAAGGCCTCTTGGGTGCAATCCCGTGCCTCTTCGCCATCGCGCATCGTCCGTATACAGAGATGATAGACGGCACGATCGTATCGCTCGACGAGCGTGCCGAATGCGTCGCTGCGCCCCGCGAGTGCGGCGGCCACGAGGGCACCATCGTCGATCCCGGGCTCGCTCGCGGCGTTCATCGCATCGGGCGCTCGGGCAAGTAGACTTGCCACACGACCAGGTACGGGCGATGGGTCGTCAAGGTTTCGCGAAACACCACGGGGCCTACGCCGTATGTGGAGTGCCGACGATTGCCAACACGTCGCCGGCGAGGAGATGCCCGATGGAAGATTATCTTTTAACCGTTTTTTTGCCGATCGTCGTTGTTTTTTGCGTTTTCGGCTTGCCGGTTCTCGCTTTCGTGTTTTTTCGCTACATGGCGCATCGAGAGCGCATGGAAATAATTCGTAGTGGCATCACGCCCGAACCCGGAAAGGCCGCTTTTCGCAGTTATTTTGCGAAAGCGGTCAAAGCGAACGAGGCGACGATCGAATCCCCGCAGATCATGCTACGGAAGGGTATTCGCCTCACGGCGATCGGTTTGGCGCTCACGATCGGGCTTTCGTTCATCGGCTACCATCAAGGCCCAAACATCGAAAATATCGCCCTCAATACGTGGAGCCCAGGTCCCTGGCTTATCGGTGGCCTCGTCCCCCTCTTCGTCGGACTCTCACAGATCACGATCGCACTCATCTCCGGAGCGACGATCCGACCTCCGACCGGAACGTACGCGCAAGCCGAACCGACGATGCATCGAGAGGGACCATTCACGACGGCAACCGGACCGACGACGCCCACCTACGCGACGTACGATACGTCGTACACGTATCGCCCCGACGGAACGAGCGAACTGCGTCCGCCGACGCCGCCGCCGGAACGACGCGTCTAACGCACGCTGTCAGGACAAAAGAAAAACGGGACGACGGATCGTCCCATTTTTCTTTGCTCGGATGTGGTTCGCGTTATTTACAGGTAACGAGAGCCATCGCCCAGCCACTTGCGGTTCGCGTCCGCACCAAGTATCCGTCTGCGGTTCGGTCGTAAATCTGGAAGCCCGCCCTGAGCGCGTCGGCTAGCGATTGAAAGACCATGAGACCAGCCATTTCGGGAACTCCTTGCTCGGTGGATCTTCTTCCACCTGACCCTATTAACGGACATAAACGACAAAGGTTCAGTATGCGCGGTCACAATCGTGTAAATCTTTCGTGGGGAAAACGAGCGCGCTGATGGAAACGCCTTGCATGCCCGCTCTGGAAATGTCGCCCGCGGTCCACGCGACCGTCGTTAGCGACCGTCGCGAGCCGGCGCCCGGCATCGTGATCGTCGGCGTTCGCGCGCCACAGCTCGCCGCGAGCATCAGAGCCGGGCAGTTCGTAATGGCCGTCCCGCCCAGCGGTGAACGCGTTTCGACGGCGCTCGGCGTGTATGAAGTGGAAGGCGATCGCGTCTCATTGATGCTCGTCGTCGTCGGTCCGCGCACGCGCGAACTCGCGCTGCTTTCCGACGGCGATTCGCTGGCATTGCTCGGTCCGCTCGGCAATGGCTTCGATTGCGATTCGCTCGGCGACGACGTCGCGCTCGTTGCGGGTGGCGTCGGCGTCGCTCCGATGCTGTTGCCCGCACGCGACCTCGTCGCCCGTGGCGCGCGCGTTACGCTCTATTACGGCGCTCGGACGGCGCGCGCGCTCGTCGATATCGCGCTCTTCGAAGCCGTCGGCGCCACGGTCGTAACGGCGACCGACGATGGCACGCTCGGCCACCATGGCTACGTCACCGACGTCCTCGCGCGCGATGGCGCCCGCCACAGCGCGATCGCGGCCTGCGGGCCTTCGCCGATGTTACGCTCGGTCGCGCGCGTGGCGCGGCAGCTCGATTTGCGCGCACAACTCTCGCTCGAAGAGACGTTCGCGTGCGGCGTCGGCGCGTGCTGGGGCTGTGTGGTACCGCTCGATCGTTCGAGTGCTCAAGCACCAAAGTTTCCCGATGCGGCCGCGGGCGAATCGCGCGATTACGTGCACGCGCGCATTTGTAAGGAAGGCCCCGTCTTTTGGGCGCACGAGCTACGATGGTAGATACGCAGCCGTCGCTCGCGACGAACTTAGGTGGCTTGCTGCTCTCCGCGCCGACGCTCATGGGTAGTGGCTGTTACGGTTCGGGTGAAGAGTACGCGCCGTTTATCGATCTCGCGCGCATCGGTGGTGTCGTTCTCAAAAGCGTCACGCGTTTGCCGCGGCTCGGGAACGACGCACCGCGGCTCGTTCCGGTAGCGAGCGGTTTGCTCAACGCGATCGGCCTGCAAAATCCCGGCATCGATTCCTATCTCGCAAACGACGTCGCGAAATTTGCCGATCGTCCGTGTGCCATCGTGGGGAGCGTGGCGGGGTTCGCGATCGAAGATTTTGGCGACGTGACCGAACGGCTCGCCGCGCGCGCCGAGATCGACGCGATCGAAATCAACATCTCGTGTCCCAACGTCGCACACGAAGGCGAAACGTTCGCCTGCGATCCCAAGCTCGCGGAGCGTGCGACGCAAGCGGCGCGGGCACGAACGAAGAAACCACTCATCGTGAAGCTCTCGCCGAACGTTACGGATATCGCATCGATCGCGCGGGTCGTCGAAGCCGCCGGTGCCGATGCGCTCGCTGTCGTCAACACGGTGCGTGGCATGTCGATCGACGTCGATCGTCAAGCACCAAAGCTTGGCAACGTGACGGGCGGACTTTCGGGTGCGGCTATTCGACCCATCGCCGTCCTTGCCGTGTGGGAAGTCGCGCGCGCGGTGCGCATTCCGATTCTCGGCCAAGGCGGCATCGAAACGGCACGCGACGCGCTCGAATTCGTGCTCGCTGGCGCGACGGCGATCTCGGTCGGAACCGGGAACTTCACGGATCCTCGCGCGCCGATTACGATTGCCGACGGCATCCGCGCGTATTTGGCGGCGCGCGGCTGTGCGTCGATTGAAGAGATCGTGGGCGCCGCGAATCCGGGGTATCTCGCGCGACGGTGATCCGCCGCGGCTCGCGCGTAAACGCTTGTCGACGCCGATGCCGAGTGCGGCGCAAGCGATGCCCGCGACGGGGAGTAACCATGTCACGCTTCCGGCGCCGAACGAGCCCAGAAGAACGGTTGCGAGCGCGAGCGTGCGTGCGGCTTTTTGCGAAGCAGTATGTTGCACGAATCGGATACCCGTTGCCCAATGCGATCATCGCGTCTCGCCTGGTCGACGAGACGCCCGAACGCAGTTTTTTCTCTCGTCGCGACCGAACGTTGTCGAGCGAAGCACGCCATTAGGAGAATCGATGACCACGACCCAGCCCAAACTCATCGTCGCACTCGACGTGCCCGATCTCGCGCGTGCGAACGAGCTCGTCGAAATGCTGACGCCGCTGGGTGTGTGGTTTAAAGTCGGCTACGAAGCGCTCTTCGGTTACGGCGATGCGCTCCGCGCGAAGCTCGAATCGCACGATGCGAACGTCTTTCTCGATGCCAAGTTGCACGATATCCCGCGCACGGTCGAGGCCGCGATCCACGCACTCGTGCGGCCCGGGGTGCGGATCCTTACGGTGCACGCGATCGGTGGCAATGACATGCTCGTCGCGGCCGTCGATTCGGCGCGCGCGCGCGCGACCGAACTCGGAATCGACATACCACAGATCTTCGCGGTCACGATCCTCACGAGCATCGCGCCGGAGAGTCTGCGCGAACTCGGTCTTTTGGGCGGGCCCGGTGAAAACGTGATGCGCCTCGCCGCACTCGCGCGCGATGCGCGATGTGCGGGCGTCGTGTGTAGCGCGAATGAAGTCGCCGATCTGAAGTCCTATTTCGGCCACGATTTCGCAGCGCTATGCCCGGGTATTCGGCCGGGTGGGAGCGCGCATGGCGATCAAAAGCGTGTCGCAACGCCGCAAGCTGCGATTGCCGCGGGCGCGGATTATCTCGTCGTCGGGCGGCCGATCGTGGAAGCGGCCGATCCCGTCGCCGCCGCACGCGCGATTCTCGCCGAGATGGAGGGCGCCGTCCATGCGCGCTGAGGATCTGCGCGAGGCACTCGTCGAGCGTGGCGCGCTGCTCGACGGTCATTTTCGGTTATCGTCGGGGCGACACAGCGATCGATTCGTTCAGAAGTTTCGCATTCTCGAAGACCCGATCGTCGTCGAAGAGATCGGACAGGCACTTGCCGAGGCCGTCGCGCCGCTCGGGCCGACGATCGTGGTCAGCGCCGCGGTCGGCGGTATCGTCGTCGGGTACGAAGTCGCGCGTGCCCTCGGCACGAAGGCGATCTTCGTCGAAAAAGAAGCGGGCGTGCCGACGTTACGCCGA
The DNA here is from genome assembly GCA_025359485.1 of Rhodospirillales bacterium. Lineage (GTDB taxonomy): Bacteria > Vulcanimicrobiota > Vulcanimicrobiia > Vulcanimicrobiales > Vulcanimicrobiaceae > JANYGA01. The sequence continues at coordinate 5,963 of JANYGA010000032.1, forward strand.
GGCTTTTCCCTCGCGCCCGACGACCGCGTGTTCGTCGTCGAAGATGTCGTCACGACCGGCGGCTCGGTACGCGAAGTGCTCGATGTGGTCGCTGCGCGCGGCGCGACGACCGTGGCGGTTGGCGTGATCGTGCGGCGACAGCCGAGCGATTTCGGCGTCGAGACCATCGCGTTGCTCGATCTGCCGGTCGTCTCGTACGATCCCGCCGAATGCCCGCAGTGCGAAGCCGGTTTCCCACTAACTGAGCCCGGCTCTCGCTTTCTCGCGAAGCCGACGCCCTAGTCGATCGCCGGAAGCGAGGATGGGCGTTCTCCGGCCAAAGCGAAGTCGAATGTCGAGATGCAACCGTCACTCGAACGCCTCCTCCGTCATTCGCTCCGGGGTTTTGCGCCCTACAAACCCGGCACGTCCGTCGATGAAGTAAAACGCCGCTACGGCATCGAGCATCCGGTCAAGCTGTCGCAAAACGAGAATCCCCTCGGCACCTCGCCGCGTGCGCTCGCCGCGATTCAAAAGATCGCGACGCTGAGCGACTACGACGAAGACGATCACGCGACGTTGCGTGCGCGGCTCGCCGCACCATACGGCCTCGAGGTCGCAAACGTCGTGCTGGGTCACGGCAGCAACGAACTCGTGATGCTCGTCTTCAATGCGTTCGTCGATCCGGGCGATGAAATCGTGATCGGCAAGCCGACGTTCTCGCTGTTCCGCAAAGACTGCGACGTCGTTGGCGGCCGCACGATCGAAGTGCCGCTGCGCGACGGCGTGCACGATCTCGATGCGATGCTCGCGGCCGTAACGCCGAAAACCAAAGTCGTCTTCGTCTGCGATCCCAACAATCCGACGGGTACGCGCGTGGAACGAGATGCGCTCGCGACGTTCGCGCGCGCTTTGCCCGCCGACGTGTTGCTCGTGATCGATCAAGCGTATCGTGAATATATGGATGCGTCGGGAACCGATGGTGTCGATATCCTGCGCATCCGCCCCGCGACGCTCGTCCTGCGCACGGCATCGAAAATTTACGGTCTCGCCTCGGTGCGGTTCGGATACGGATACGCATCGCCGGAAATCGTCGCGTGGCTCAATCGCGTGCGCTTGCCATTTAACGTCGCGCGTCCGGCGGCAGTCGCCGTGCTCGCAGCGCTCGACGATAAGGAACACATGGCGCGCAGCATCGACAACAACGTGCGCGGGCTCGCACAGTTCGCGAGCGCGTTCGAGAAACTCGGTGTGACCGCGTATCCGAGTGCGGCAAATTTTGTCGCGGTTGAGGTACCGATCAAAGCCGAAGATGCGTTTCTCGCGCTGCTCGAACGCGGCGTGATCGTGCGTTCCGGCGACGGCCTCGGTATGCCCGGTCGTTTGCGCGTGACCGTCGGTACGGAAGCGGAGAATCTTGCGTTTCTTGCCGCGTTCGGCGACCTACTCGCGCAGTGGCGTACGCGTCCGCTGGAAGTGATTGCTTGAACGCGCAAATCTCGCTGCGCCGGGGAACGACGGCCGATCGTGCGTTCGTCTGCGACCTCGGACGGCGCACGTCGATGGATAGCGTCTCGGCCGCGCGTTCCGCGCCGTTACCGATGGTGGAAGCGAATTTCGATCGGCTCGCCGACTACGCTTTCGATTCGAGTCACGTGCTCGTGATCGCCGAAAGCGAACTCGACGGACCACTGGGATTCGCCTTGATGCTCGATGCGCTTCCCGACGAAGTCTCCGGCCTCGCGCAAGGCTTTATCGCCTACATGGCCGTCGAGCCCGACGCGCGGCGGCGCGGCGTCGCAAATGCGCTTCTCGCCGCTGCGGAAACGGCCGCGCGCGAACGTCGTCTTCCGCACGTCGCGCTGATGGTCACCGAAGACAACACCGCGGCGCGCGAACTCTATGCGGCCGCCGGTTACGTAACCGAGCGTCGCCTCTTGTGCAAAACGCTCTAACCTCACCGATCGTCCGAAGGCGCGCGTTCGTGACGCTCGCCGCGCTCGGCGCTGGGCTTGCGGCGCTGTGGTTCGCGTCGCACATTCCGCGCACGCTCACGGTCTTTCTCATCGCGGCATTTCTCGCATTCGGCGTCGCGCCGATCGTCACGCAGCTCGAACGACGGATGGCGCGCCCGTGGGCCATCGCGATCGTCTACGTCGCGTTGCTCGGGATCGTGATCGTGCTCGCGTTACTCGTCGTTCCCGCGACGATCGTTCAGGTCCAAAGTATCGGTGCGAACGCTCCCGCGTATATCAACGTCGTGCAGGGGTGGATCGATACGGTGCAATCGTTCATGACGAGCCATTTCGGGAAATCGTATCTGCCGCCGGGGTACGGCGATTTGCGCGCATATCTCGCGGCGCGCATCTCGGGTGGGCTCACGGATTCCCTCGCGTCGCTCACCGATATTCTCATCAATACGTTTACGGCGGCGTTCATCGGCATCTCGGCGCTCGTCTTATCGGCGTTCTTCCTCTTGCGCGGATCGACGGTTGCCGATTCGTCGTACGGCATGCTTCCCGAACGGCGGCGTGCCGACGCGCGCCGACTCGGCACCGAACTCGCGAGCGTCTTCGGGCACTACGTTTCGGGACAGGCTGCGCTGTGCACGGTGACGGGCGCACTCGTCTTCGTCGGCACGCTCGTGACGGGATTCAAATTCGCGCTCTTGCTCGGCATCGTTGCGGGGCTCGCGTATGCGGTGCCGTTTATCGGGATGATCGTGGTGCACGTCGTCGCGCTGGTCCTCGCCGCGCCGCAAGGAGCACAGACCGTGATCTGGACGCAGGTCATCGTCTTTACGATCGCACGCATTTCCGATAACGTGCTCGTCCCGAAAATCATGTCGGAAAGCGTCGGGGTTTCGCCGATCGTCGTGATGTTCGCCGTCTTTGCGGGTGGCGAACTCTTCGGGTTACCCGGACTGTTGCTCGGCATTCCCGCCGCAGCGCTCGCAAAAGTGGCGTGGCGGTTTTTTCGATCGCGGTCGGCGGGTGACACGGTATCGGAAACGGCGACGATCGAAACCATCGTGATTCGCACGGCTTAAGAACGAATCGCGCGCCTTCGCACTCGCCGCTCGTTGCGAGCTACATCGAGTCTGGAGCCGACACACCCAACAGCGCGAGCGACGTTGCGAGGATC
>JANYGA010000035.1 GCA_025359485.1 Rhodospirillales bacterium
CAGCGCCGTCGTCAGCGCCGGCTCACCTTGAAACGCCCGACGCACCCGTGCCGCCCGATGGAACGTACGTCTACGAATTGAGCCGCAACGGAACCGTGCAGGGTCGCACGACGGTCGTCATCACGCGACGATCTGATGCCAAGTCGATCGAGACCGACGAAGCCGGTGCGATCGGCGCGGCGCGAGCGCATGTCGTCGCGACGTTTCGCGCCCGCGATCTCGGCGTCGATTCCGAAATCGCCACCTATGCGGCACCGTTTCCCCGCGACGTTCCACTGGGATCGATCTCTTCCGAGCGACCGCATCTCGGATTCGGCGACCAACAAACGCTACGCTATCGCAGCGACGCTACGGGCCTCACCGTTACGATCGACGGCGTCCGCCGCGCGACGCACATCACCGCATCGGGAGGTTACATTTTCGATGCACCGTTCATGACGGCTCCGCTTCTCGCGCCCGCATTCGCGCATCAGCGACACGACGCGCAGACGCTCCCCTACTCTCTCGCATTCGCACCGAACATGCCCGCCATCACACCGCGCGCCGTCACGGGAGTACCGCGATTTCCCAAGACGCCGAAGGCCGATGACGTCGTGCAATTTCCCGGTGTCGCCGATCTCTGGTACGATCGTGAAAAGTACATCGTCCATGAAGCACATTTTCTGCGACTCAACGTCGACGCTCGTCTCGTGTCGTACGCGCGCGTGCGCGAGCCCGCAGCATTCGAACCATTGCCCACGCAATCGCCGAAACCGAAGCTCGACTCATCTGAGGTTACGTTTGCGAGCGAAGATGGGACGATGCTCTCAGGAGTCGTGACGCGCCCACCGGGTCTTGCGAAAATGCTTCCGGCGATCGTTTTCATACCGCCGGGCGCCGGCGTCGGTCGAAACTTCGGTAGTGAAGGACCTGACCCGACGTATCCCGATCTCGCGTTCGCATTCGCGATGCGAGGATATGCGGTGATCCGCTACGACGCGCGTGGCGTCGCCAAAAGCGGCGGCTCGCGCGAGACGCAGACGTGGGAACAGTCGCTCGCCGATGCCGAAAGCGCCGAGCGTTTCGCGCAGGCAAACGATGGCATCGATCCCGCGCACGTCTACGCCCTGGGCTACGGGAGTGGCGCCGATCTCGCACTCGCGACCGCCGCATCAGGGAATGAAAGTGAGAATCTCGCGGGTATCGTCGCGCTCGCGCCGACCACGATCGCATACCGGGAATGCCCGAAAGCGACGCCGTCGGCCGCCGATACGTGGCAGAAGACTTCGCTCGCCCACGATCCCGCTGCGCTCGCGGCGCGAGGTCACGATCCCATTCTCGTCTTCCATCCCGGGATCGCACGTTGTGGCGAGAGTCCGGACGCGCTCGTCGCCTACGACGATCGAATACGTGCGAACAATCCCCGTGCGACGATCGTGATCGCAAGCGATCTCACCGCACGATTCGGCGGCCGTTACGATGCCGATGCGCCGGTCAATAGCGAAGCGATCTTCCCGTACCGTTTCGATCCCTCGACGATCGGCGCGATCGGCGACTGGCTCGATAGTCCGAAGCTCGCGTCGCGATTCACATCGGGTACGCGACCGCCCGTGCCCGCGCGCCAAGCACCGCCCCCACCTCCACCTGGCACGCGAGCGGCGACGCCACGGCCGCTTCCGACGCGCAGTTTCTCACCCGGGCAAGTGGAAACGCCCACGACCTTCGGCGCGACTCCGTTGCCTAAGCCGTCGCTCGCGCCCACGACGGCGCCGTAGGGCGAACCGTCTCCACAGAATAATGCACCGGATATGAATGCCGAAGACCTTCGTGCCGTCCAGGCGCCGATTAAAGAGCGCTACCGCAACGAACCCGATGCCGCCATCATCACGCTTCGCGCCGATGGGAAGCTCGACGACCCGACGGGCCTCAGTTGTAGCGTCGAAGTCGGCAGCGCGATCGTGAAAGCCGGATTGCATCCGGCCACCGGCGGCACGGGCATGCTCGCGTGTTCCGGAGATATGCTCTTGCAGGCACTCGTCGCTTGCGCGGGCGTGACGCTTCGCGCGGTCGCAACGTCGACGGGCATTGCGGTTCGCGGTGGTACGGTACGTGCCGAAGGAGATCTTGATTTCCGCGGCACGCTCGGCGTCGATAAGGAGGCGCCGGTCGGATTCAAAAACATTCGCCTCACCTTCGATATCGATACCGACGCGTCGGCGGAGCAAGTCGCAACGCTTAAGAAGTTAACCGAACGCTATTGCGTCGTCTATCAATCGCTCGCGAGCGGCCTCGTTCCGCAAACGGAATTCCGCACGCACGCGAACGTGTGATGGCTTAGCCGGGAATATCGCTCTCGCGCTTGACGACGACGGCGAAGAGATCGCCGACGGCGGCCAAGCTTGCCGCATGCAGGTCTGCAGCCGCGACGGTCGCGCCGCTCCGGCCGGCACCCGGGAGATCGCGCGTCGCCGTCGCGGCATCGACGATCGTCGGCGCGTAGCCGAGGTTGAACGCTCCGCGCGCGGTTGAATTGATGCACATGTGCGTCATGAAGCCCGCGAGGATGAGGTTCTTGACGCCGAGCTTTTCGAGTTGCTCGTGGAGACTGGTTCCGACGAATGCGTTCGGATAATTTTTCACGATCACGGGCTCGCCCGCGATCGGTGCCACGAGATCTGCGATCGCACCGATGTCGGCGGTGACGTCGTAGGGCGAACCGACTCCCGCATCGTGCTGGATGTGGACGATCGGCGTGCCCGCGGCGCGTGCGCGATGCAGCAACGTTTGCGCTTCGAGCAACGCTTCCTCGACACCGACGAGCGCCATCGTTCCATGACGATACGTATTCTGTAAGTCGATCATCACGAGCGCGGAATCTTTGAGCGACGATGGTGATTGGCCGAGACCGGAGATCTCGCGGAGCGTAGCGTTAGGCATCAGGAACTCCTCAACGACGAGCGTGCGACGGCCAAAAAAAAGAGGCCTCGCAATTCGCGAGACCCCTGCTCATCGTTATTATTTGCAGACGGCCTTAGCCGACGGCGCCTTCCATTTCCATCTTGACGAGGCGGTTGAGTTCCACGGCGTATTCCATCGGCAACTCCTTGACGAAGAAGTCGAAGAATCCGTTAACGATCATCGCCGTCGCGTCGGCTTCGCTCAAGCCACGCGACATCGCGTAGAAGAGTTGCTCTTCGCCGATTTTCGAGACCGAGGCTTCGTGCTCGACGGTCGCGTGTTGCTCGTCGATCTTCATCGTCGGTTTCGTATCGCTCGACGACTCCGCATCCATGATGAGCGCGTCGCATTTCACGCGCGTCTTCGCACCGACGGAGCCCGGGAAGATTTCGACGAGGCCGCGGTACGTCGTCTTACCGCCATGCGCGGAGCACGATTTGTTCGTCACGACCGACGTCGTGTTCGGTGCCGCGTGAATGATCTTCGCGCCAGCGTCTTGATGTTGGCCTTCGCCCGCAAACGCCATCGAAAGGATCTCGCCGCGCGCGCCTTCGCCCATGAGATAGATCGAGGGATATTTCATCGTGAGTCGCGAGCCGATGTTGCCGTCGACCCATTCGACGGTCGCATTTTTGTGCGCGACCGCGCGTTTGGTAACGAGATTGAAAATATTGCGATACCAGTTTTGGATCGTCGTGTAACGGATCGAGGCGCCTTCCATGGCGATGAGTTCGACGACGGCGCTATGCAGCGATGCCGTCGAGAACTGCGGAGCCGTGCAACCCTCGATGTAGTGAACTTTCGAGCCCTTATCCGCGATAATGAGCGTGCGCTCGAACTGACCCATATTTTCCGTGTTGATGCGGAAGTAGGCTTGGAGCGGCGACTTCACTTCCACGCCCGGCGGCACGTAGACGAACGAGCCGCCCGACCACACCGACGAATTGAGCGCGGAGAATTTATTGTCGGCAACGGGGATGACCGTCGCGAGATACTTTTCGACGATCTCCGGGTGCTCGCGCAGCGCCGTATCCATATCGCAAAAGATCACGCCGTCTTTTGCGAGATCCTCACGGACGGAGTGGTAAACCACTTCCGATTCGTACTGTGCGGAAACGCCGGAGAGAAATTTACGCTCCGCTTCGGGAATGCCGAGTCGATCGAAGGTCTTCTTGATGTCGGCGGGCACGTCGTCCCACGAGACTTCGGCCTTATCACCGGCTTTGACGAAGTAGCGGATATCGTTGAAGTCGATCTCGCCCAGGCGCTCCGTATCGCCCCAATCGGGCATGGGCTTCTCACGGAACGTCTCGTAGGCTTTGAGCCGGAAATTGAGCATCCACTCAGGCTCTTTTTTCATCTCGGAGATGCGCGTGACGATCTCGCGGTTGAGGCCCTTGGCCGACTTAAACCGATAGGTTTCCTCGGAGTCGTGAAATCCGTGACGGTAGTCTTCGATGAGAGATTCGGGGGCGACCGAGCCTTTGATTTCCGTTGCCATACCCGGTAAGGCTACGCGTGAGGGGGACGATAGTCAAGATACTTCAGGGTGTTCTTCATTATCTTTTCGCGTGCTCGAAAAGTTCCCGATCCGCTGGGCAGGTCGATGGACGAGATCCCCGCGCCAAACCCTTTATAAAGAGAAGGGACTACTCGGAGGACCGTTCGGCACGAAAGTTCCGGCATCTAAGACGATCCGTCCTCAAGATTACGCTTCGAAAGCTGGGAATCTCGGGAGATGCGGTGGAGCGTCCGCCCTGGAACGGCCGCCATTTTATGCGGCGTAGACGTGTGAGTGGGACAGACGGCGCAAACTGCGCGACCGTTTCATGCAAAATTGCCGTCAGCGTGTATTTTCGAGCGCGTCGGATGCGCGGTAATTCGACAATTGGTCCGAAGCATCGCGTGATCCAAGGCCTTTACAAGGGGGGGTAGGGGGGGTACCATAAGCGTCGGGTTCGGACTTCCCTTAAGCAAATCTTAAGAGCCGGACCTGTATGCCGTAACGGCGGCAAAGAGGGATGGCACGCCCTACGTGCCTGCGCGGCGGGACGTCCGCACCACCCATGGATGGGCCTGGTGCCGACAAGATCACGTCGATAGGTCGGGGACGCAAGTGCACCGCACGCGCCAGCCGACGTAGCCTGGAGGTGGGATTACCCCCCGCGAACCCCGAGGAATCATCAGTAAAATGGAAACACGTGGAACCCACATTGTCTGCGAGCTCTCAGGCTGCCGACAGGACCTGTTGACCGACGTCGATGGCGTCCAGAAGATTATGGAAAACGCCGCCCGCGAATCGAACGCGCAAATTTTGAAGGTCGTTTTTCACCGCTTTCAGCCGCAAGGCGTCTCCGGCGTCGTCGTTCTCGCCGAATCGCACATCTCGATCCATACGTGGCCTGAGGCCGGGTATGCCGCCGTCGACTTCTACACGTGCGGCGACCATACGGATCCGTGGATCGCGTGCGAATACGCCGCGAAAAAGCTGGGAGCCACGTCGATGCTCACGACCGAGGTAAAGCGCGGCATCGCGTCGACCAACGGACAGTACACTCACGTCGTGCACGAGCACGCCGGGAAGGCTGTGGCGAAGCGCTCGGCCTAGCCGCGCGCCCGAATCCGCACCAATCCGAAGGGACTCTTCCACGTTGGCTCGACTCAAATTGACGCGACCGCGCACGCTCGGAATTATGCTCGCGGTCGCTTCACTCGGCTTTGCCGCGTGTTCGAAGAGCGGTAGTTCGCCTGCGCCCACGCCGAGCGCGACGGCAACCTCAATTCCTTCGAACCTCCCAACGGCTCTGACGTCGCCATGTAGCGCGATCAACGGGATCGCATACGAACCCGACGGCGGCAACGGCGGCGCGTTCAAGGGCGTGCAAGTCACGCACTTTGAAGATAACGCGGGTAGTCTTTGTGGCGCAGCCATCGCGCCCGCTGCAACCCCGGCAGGCGTCGCTTTTTCATCCGCCGTCGGCGGGCTCGCGTTCGCAGTCGACACGTCGGATGCAGTCGCGCTCTTACAGAACGGCACGGGCGGCTTCACCCTCGTGCAGGATATTTTCGGCGCGAACGTCGGGTCGATCGTGCCCGTCGGTGCGCCTTACGATCTTTCGAATAATCCGCCGACGCCCGTTCCGACGTCGAGTGGCTCTGCGTCACCTTCGGCAACCGCGACCCCAACGAACGCCCCGCTCATTTCCGACGGACAATCGATCGCGGTCCTCGGCGGGAGCTCGAACGCGGTCGCACTGACGGCCGGGCTCGCTTCGGCCGGAAGCCCGAACGCGCTGGTCGCGCTCACGTCGCTCACCAACGCGCCGCCCCAGTATGGCGGCGCCGTGCCCTACTCGGGATCGTCGTACACGCTCAAAACGGTGCCGAACGTGCCGCGGTCGATCGTGCGCATCAATATCAGCAGCGATTCGAGCGGCGCGTTGCGCATCACGGCGCTCGCCCGCGGCCCGCAAGATCTGCTCGCCTTCAACGTCACGACCGTCGGCACGGGATACCAGTTCGACGCGCAAGCCGACGACACGACGCTCGGCTCGAACGCGATGCTGCGTGGCAACGGCGCGATCGCTTTTAGCCCGAGCGACGGTTCTCGCGCGCTCGTCGGCGGTACGACCGGCGGCGCGAATTCGCAACTCACGCTCGTGACGGGATTACCCGCGAAGATTACGACCGCATCGACGCTCACGTTGCCGGGAAATATTCGTTCGATTGCAATCGCAAGCGGCGGTGGGATCGGCGTCGTCGCGACGGATGTCGGCATCGTCGTCGTCAAGGGCGTCGATGCAGGGACGCTCGCGATCGTTCCGCCGTTCGCGCCAAGTGCATCGAGTGCGTCGGCGAGCGCGCCGATGTATCGCACGTGCTCGGGTGCGCAGGCGGCGCTCAACAACGTGAATTCGATCGGGCTCTCCGTGGACACGCGTTATCTCGTCGCGCTCGGATCGACGGCGGGCGTCACGTGCCCCAGTGGCTACAACGCGAGTCTGGTCGCGATTCCGTTCAACCCGGCGACGGGCACCTTGCCGACCCCAGCCCCGACCGTCGCACCGTCGCCCGGCGCTACGGCATCGACGCCCTCGCCGACGATCTTCGTGCAGAATAACGTCATCGCGCCGCCGGCCGGCGCCGACTATCTCTTCGTGCATTAGCGCGACATGCCGAAAACCGAACACTGGCAGTGGTACGTCGAGCGTTTCGCGCCGACGGAAGAGCACCATCACGCCGTCGAGGAAACCTATTACGCGGGCCGCTCCGCCTTCCAAGATATCGCCGTCATTCGTACGCCGACATTTGGGAAGATGCTCGTCCTCGATGGCGACACGCAGAGTTCGCAACACGACGAAAAGATCTATCACGAGAGCCTCGTCCATCCCGCACTCGCGGCGGTGGACGATCGTCGCGAGGTGCTCATTCTCGGCGGCGGTGAGGGCGCGACGCTTCGGGAGGTGCTGCGCCGCAGCGACGTCGCGCGATGCACGATGGTCGATATCGACGGCGACGTCGTCGAGCTTTCGAAAAAATACTTGCCGGAGTGGGCGGCGGGCGCATTCGAGGATCCGCGCGCGCGCGTGATCGTCGGTGATGCGCTCGCGTACTTACGCGACGATCGCGAAACCTACGGCGTCGTGATCTCCGATCTTACGGAACCGCTCGAAGATTCGCCGTCCAATCCACTCTTTTGCGATGCGGTCTTTACCGATATCAAGGCGCGTCTCGCTCCCGGCGGCGTCTACGTGCTGCAAGCGAGTACGGCGGGCTTCCACAACATGTTCGTCCACGCAAAGATGGTCCGAACGCTGCGGCACTATTACAAATACGTGCGCTCGTTCTACACGCACGTGCCGGCATTCGATAACGATTGGGCCTTCATCGCGTGCAGCGACGGCGTCGACGTTGCCGAGCTCGCGAGCGATCGCATCGATGCGTACGTCGCCGGGCTACGCGGTGAGAATTATTTTTACGACGCGCAAACGCATCGTCGACTCTTTAGTTTACCGCTGTATCTTCGGCGCGAGCTCGCGAAGGCCGGAGAGACGTTTTGACGGGCGATCGGCCGACGGTCGACGTCGACGCTGCGATCGCGCGCTGGGATAAGCAGAAGGCGAAGTTCATCAAGACGCTCGACCTGCATCTCGTCAACGTGGGACACGGCGAAGCGTCGATGCGGATGCCCTTTCGCGAGCAAGTTCAAAACGGTGCGGGTGCCGTCCATGGCGGCGCGATCGTGAGCCTCTGCGATACGGTCTTTTGGGTCGCGCTCGCCTCGATCTACGGGCCGACGCAAGCCACCGCGACCGCCTCGCTCTCGTGCGCATTCCTACGCCCGGCGCTTCCACCACACGACCTCGTCGCACACGCGCGCGTGCGCAAGCCCGGTAAGCGCATCGTCTATGGCGACGTGGAAGTCTTCAGCGACGATAAGCTCGTCGCGCACGCGACGTTTTCTTTTCTCAACACGCCAATCGAAGAAGCGCGCGACCCGAATCCGAGTCCGGTACGCGCCGATGAGTGACGCACGGACCGCACTCTACGACGATCATCTCGCCTTCGGTGCGCGGATGGTGCCGTTCGGTGGCTTCGAGATGCCGGTCTCCTACGCGGGCATCTTGCGCGAACATGATGCCGTCCGACATCGCGCGGGTCTCTTCGATCTCTCGCATATGGCGCAGTATCATCTCGAGGGTCCCGGCGTCGGCCATTGGGCCGACGCGCTGACCGTAAACGATGTGGCGACGATGAAGCCTGGCCAAGCCCGCTACAACATCTTCACCAACGACGCGGGCGGTTGTCACGACGACGTGCTCTTTTATCGACTCGACGAGAATCGTTGGTTGCTCGTCGTCAACGCGGGAAATGCGGCGAAGATGTGGCCGTATCTCGTCGCGCGTGCCGACGGTCGTCGCGACGTGAAAATTACGAGCGGCCACGGTTCGCGCGCCCTCGTCGCGGTGCAGGGGCCCCTCGCGACCGAAATCGTCGCGCAACTCGTCGATGCGGATATTACGGTCATGAAGTATTATACGTGCGTCGAGACGCACGTGTGTGGCGTACCTGCAATCGTCGCCCGCACGGGATACACTGGCGAAGACGGCTTCGAGATTTTCGTCGATAGCGACGCCGCCTCGGAACTGTGGCGCAATCTCTTCGAACGCGGTTCTCGCTTCGGTCTCGAGCCGGCCGGCCTCGGCGCGCGCGACGTCTTGCGACTCGAAGCGGGCATGCCGCTCTACGGTCACGAGCTCGACGAGTCGATCTCACCCGTTGCCGGCGGGCAACGCTGGGCCGTAAAGACGCGCAAAGCCGCATTTCGAGGTCGCGATGCGATCGTCGCCGAGCTCGAAGCCGATACGCACGACCGCATCGCAGGCATCGTGCTCGATGGACGCGTTCCAGCTCGGGACGGATACGCGGTCTACGTGGGCGACGAACGCGTCGGGACGGTGCGCAGTGGGTCGATGGCGCCGTCGGTCGAGAATAAAAATATCGCGACGGTTCTCGTAACGAAAGCGGCGAGCGTACTCGGTGGCTCGCTCGACGTCGAAATACGTGGCACGCGACATCGCGCAACCGTCGTTGCGCTGCCGTTTTATAAGCGACCGACTCCATAAACGACCAAGAGGGGACGAGTAACCAACATGGCCCAACCCGCGGGACTGCTCTATAGTAAAGAACACGAATGGCTCAAGGTCGAGGGCGATACTGCGACCGTCGGCATCACGGATTACGCGCAGAATTCGCTCGGCGATATCGTCTTCGTGGAATTGCCGCGCATCGGCGCCGCGCTCAAACAACACGCGAATATCGGCGTGGTCGAATCGGTCAAGGCCGTTTCGGATCTCTTCACGCCCGCAGGTGGCGAAGTGGTCGAAGTCAATGCGGCGCTCGAAGCCGATCCCGCGCTCGTCAATCGCGACGCCTTCGGCGATGGGTGGCTCTATAAGATCAAAATCGATGCGTCGAGCATGCCCGACGCGTTGCTCGGCCCCGACGACTACGAGAAGCTGGTTGCGACTTCTTGACGGAAGCGTTCGACTAACGTAGCACGGAATGTAAAACGGGCTCGGCAGAATATTGTCTGTCAAGCGCGTTTTGCCTATGGAGCCATTGTCTACGTGTATACGCCGCATACCGATTCCGATATCGCGGAGATGCTCGCCGTGGTCGGCGCGTCTTCGCTCGAGGAGCTGGCGCGAGTCCCCGTCAGCGTCGCGCTCAAAGAGCCTCTCGCCCTCGCCCCCGGGCTACCGGAGTCGGATCTCGCCGCAACCGTCGCGGCCTTCGCCGCACGCAATACGGCGATCGAGTATACGTCGTTTCTCGGCGCCGGTGCCTACCGACACTACGTGCCGCCCGTGGTCATGTCGCTCGCGATGCGCGGCGAATTTCTCACGGCGTACACGCCCTATCAAGCCGAGGTCTCGCAAGGCTATCTCCAAGCGATCTACGAGTGGCAAACGTACATCTGTCTCCTTACCGGGCTCGACATCGCGAACGCTTCGGTGTACGACGGCGCCACGGCTCTCGCGGAAGCGGCGATCATGGCGGTCAACGCGACGGGGCGGCGGGCGATCCTCGTCTCGCGGGCGATCCATCCGAATTTTCGCGCGGTGCTCGAAACCTACGCGCACGGTCTCGATCTCGATGTGGAAGAGTTGCCGGTCGGAGCCGATGGCACGACCGATTTTGCGACGCTCGATGCGCGTCTCGCCGAGAAACGTTTCGCGGCGGTCGCGGTGCAGTCGCCGAATTTCTTCGGCTGCCTCGACGTCCCAGACGCGATGGTACGCGAGACGCTCGAGCGCACCGGCACGATCGGCATTGCGGCGATCGCCGAAGCGATGTCGCTCGGCGTGCTCGCGACGCCCGCAGCATGGGGCGCGCAGATCGCTGTTGGGGAAGCGCAATCGTTCGGCAATCCGCTCGCGTACGGCGGACCGTATGTCGGCTTCATCGCGGCGACGAAAGATCACGTGCGACGCATCCCGGGGCGGCTCGTCGGTCGTAGCGTCGATAATCGCGGCAACGACGCGTACGTCCTGACGTTGCAGGCTCGCGAACAACACATCCGTCGCGAGAAAGCGACGTCGAATATTTGCACGAATCAAGCGCACTGCGCGCTCGTCGCGACGATCTACCTCGCAGCCCTCGGCGCGACGGGATTACGTCGCGCCGCGACCCTCAATCTGGAACGAACGCGTGCGCTCGGCGATGCGATCCTATCGGTCCCCGGCTTCACGCGCGCGTTCGCGGCGCCGGTCTTCAACGAACTCGCCATTCGCGTTCCAAAAGCGACGACGCCCGCGACGGTGCTCGCCGGCTTGCAGACGCGCGGCATCCTCGGTGGCGTCGATCTCGGGCGCTGGTATCCATCTTATGACGATTGTTTTCTCGCGACGGCGACGGAAGTAACGACTCCACGCGAGATTGCGGCACTTCGTGCCGCGCTCGCCGAGATCGCGAACGAAACCGAAATCGCGACGCAACAAAGCGTGACCGCACGTGCCTAACGCAAATGAAATTCTGACCGCCGCGCACGACGAGCCGCCGATCTTCGCTCTCGGCAAACCCGGTCGTGCGAATACGTATTTCGCAGCGGGGCCGTCGGCGCAAACGTTCTTGCCCGCAAGCGCGCTACGCGACGATCTGCCGCTCCCCGATAATAGCGAACTCGACGTCGTACGCCACTACACGCGCCTCTCGCATCGCACATTCGCAATCGATCTCGGCTTCTATCCGCTGGGCTCGTGCACGATGAAGTACAACCCGCGCATCAACGAAGCTATGGCGGCGCTTCCGGGCTTCAAAGATCTCCATCCCTACGCACCTGACGAACTCGCACAGGGCGCGTTGCAAGTGATGTACGATCTCGAACGCGCGCTCACCGCAATCTTCGGAATGTCGGCATTCACGCTCAATCCGGCCGCGGGCGCCCACGGCGAACTCACCGCGCTCTTCATCGCGAAAGCTTATTTCGAAAAGTGCGGCGAGCACAAGCGGCGCACGGTAATCGTGCCCGATACCGCGCACGGCACGAACCCGGCATCCGCCGCGATGGTTGGGTACAACGTCGTGTCGCTGCGGAGCGACGCGCGCGGACGCGTCGGGCTCGACGAATTGCGCGCCGCACTCGGCGACGATACGGCCGTCTGTATGATGACCAATCCCAATACGCTTGGGCTCTTCGAAGATCACATCAAAGAGATCACCGATGCCGTGCACGCGGTGGGTGGACTCATGTACTACGACGGCGCAAATGCAAACGCGCTCATGGGTAACGCGCGACCGGGCGACATGGGCTTCGATCTCATGCATCTCAACTTGCACAAGACCTTTAGTATTCCGCACGGCGGCGGCGGTGCCGGCCACGGCCCCGTCGGCGTGGCGGAGCGCCTCGTGCCGTTCTTACCGCGCCCGATCGTCACGAAAGATTGCGACGGCATCTACGCGCTCGTGCACGACGGCGACGATGCGATCGGCACCATGCGGTCGTTCTGGTCGAACTTCGCGCACGCGGTGCGCGCACTCTCATACGTGCTCGCAAACGGCGGCGACGGGCTCACGCGCGTCTCGCAACTCGCGATCCTCAATGCGAATTACATTCGCGTGCAGGCGCGCGAATTTCTCGAAATGCCCTTCGACGAACCGTGTCGGCACGAGTTCGTCGCAAGCGCACGAGCGCTCAAGCGCGAGACGGGCGTTCGCGCGCTCGATCTCGCGAAGGCGCTACTCGATCGTGGCTATCACGCGCCGACGATCTACTTTCCGTTGCTCGTTCCGGAGTGTCTGATGATCGAGCCGACGGAGACGGAATCGAAAGAGACGCTCGATGGGTTCGTGACGGCGCTGCGCGAAATCGTCGAGACGGCACATGCGAATCCGCAAGCGATTCTCGACGCCCCGGTCGCGACCGTGGTGGGCCGCATCGACGAAACGCGTGCGGCGCGGCAACCGGATCTGCGCTGGACGCCAGTTTTGTAGACGAAACGGGTCGAGATAGAAAAAGAGCGACGTCGTGAAACGTCGCTCTTTTTTACGCGATGGTTCGGCCTAACGGACGAGGCAGCGTGGATCGCTCATTTTGAGGAACCGGCCGTGGGAATCGCGGCAACGCGCGCGATCGTTGTCGTGTCGATGATGACGACGCTTGGCATGGTGTGACATCGCCATGCCATTGTTTCCATAGCCGTAGGCGTGTTCGTGATGATTTTTCGCGAAGGCGCCCGTGCTGAGCGATGCGGTGAGAGCCAAAGCGAGAAATGCGGAGAGAAACCGGTTCAACGTGGGCCTCTTTCGATTGTGCTTTAGAAAAAAAACGGAGATCTGAAAGATAGGGTCTCGTTTATCAACGCGGCCCCGCGGTTCTTCGTCTCCGGATGCGCATCACAACGTGCGAGGCTCGTCGAGCGCTATTTGTCTTTTTTGTCCATCATCATGGAGCCGCACTTGACGAAGTGGCCTTTGGTGTCACGGCACCGCTTCTTCATTCCCATCGACATGGCGGGCGGGCACTTGGCAAATTTTCCCTTGGCATCGCGACAGGCTTTGGCGTCGGCGGGCGCGGCTACGGTCGCGAGGGCGAAGGTCGCGATAATGGCGCTGGAAAGAACCGATGAAAGAAAACGTTTCACGAGTCAACCTCCAAGAACCGAAGTGTTTTTGCGACATTCATCGCAGGTGCGTACGTAACCCCGTGAGCGGACAGGAACTTTACGAACGCGCGTTCTCTGCCAGAAGGATAGTCCTCTCAAAACCGTCGCCTCTTGGCTCGGGTTGCTATCATAAGGTCACACAGCCGCCCGATGACGGCTCATTTCGGCAACCGCGGGGGAGCCGTCACCGATAGAAAGCGGCAGATGCGGATCAAGTACGAGGTCTCGGCAGGCGGGCTCGTTCTCCGGCGCAACGGAGCGTCGCTCGATGCGCTGCTCATCGGTCGCGGTATGCCGCGCGTGTGGTCCCTGCCCAAAGGTCACGTCGAAGCCCGTGAGACGCACGAGATGGCGGCACTCCGGGAAGTTCGGGAAGAGACGGGCTGTTGGGCCGAGATCTACGTCAAGCTTTCAGAAATCTCGTATTGGTTCTATCTCAACGGCACCAAGCACAAGAAAGCCGTGCACTTCTACCTGATGAATTATCTCTCGGGCGACACGGCCAATCACGATCACGAAGTCGACGAAGCGGCGTGGTTCGAGATCTCGGCTGCAAAAAAAGCGCTCAAATACGTCAACGAGAAGCGCCTCATCGATCTCGGGCTCGAAGAGCTCGCGAAGCTCGAAGGCGACCCGATGGAATTGGAAACGCTCGTGGCCCGCAGGCCGGGCGACACGGTGCGGGAATCGGCGACGCGCTAACCGGGAGCGAAGCTTCTCCGGCGGCCGGCCTGACCGTCCGGCTCGACGTTTTCGACGGACCCCTCGATCTGCTCTTACATCTGGTGCGCGAACAGCGACTCGATATCGCGACCGTTCCGCTGGCGCGCGTCGCGCAACAGTATTTCGAATATATCGCGGTCATGGACGCGCTCGATGTCGAGATCGCCGCCGAATATCTCGTGATCGCGGCGACCCTCGTTTTCCTCAAATCGAAATCGCTCTTGCCCGCGATTCCGTCGGAATTCGCACCGGTGGGCGAAGAGTCGGCCGAAGAAGTCGAGGAGCGTCTACGGCAGCGGCTCATCGCCTATTCGACCTATAAGGGCGCGGCGGACGACTTGCGCGCGCGCCAAGCCGAATCGGACTCGTATTATTTTCGGGAGGGTGGCGATCCGTCGGCCGATGCGAATCAGCGCTACCGCATTCTCCCCGAAAAGCTCGCAAAAGCGCTCTTGGCGGCCGTGCGCGCCGCAAAGCCCGAGAAGCGGAGCATCACGCGCGAACGGTTCTCGATCGCGCGGCAAATGGAATTCGTCGTGCGGGTAGTGCGCGAGCACGGCGCCGTCGAATTTATCAGTCTCTGTCGCGATTTCGACCGCGGCGGCATCATCGCGACGTTCCTCGCGATTCTCGAATTGATTCGCCAGCGTCGCCTTGCCTACGATCAACCGACGCCCGAGAAACCGCTGCGCTTACTCCCCTTCGAACCCCTGGACGTGCATGCAAACTGAACTGATCGAGACGGGCTCGCTCCAGCGCTCGCTCGAGGCGTTGCTTTTCGTTGCGAGCGAGGCGCTCTCGATCGATGCGCTCGTGAAGCTCACCGGCGCGGGCCATGTCGAGGTTGCCGAAACGCTGCAGAGCATCGGCGAAGCCTACGTCGAACGTGGCATCGTGCTGCGCGAAATTGCCGGCGGATATCGCTTCGCCACGTCGCCCGCCGCGCGGACCGTCGTCGAAGCTTACCTGATGCCTGCGAAAACGAGCCTCTCGCCCGCCGCCATGGAGACGCTCGCCATCATCGCCTATCTGCAGCCGGCGACACGTGCGGAGATCGAAGCCGTTCGCGGCGTCAACGTCGATAGCGTCGTCAATACGCTCGTCGACCGGCGCTTCATCGTCGAGGCCGGCCGTCGCGACGTCGCGGGTCGACCGATGGAATATCGTACGACGCCCGACTTTCTAGAGTCATTTGGGTTACGCTCGCTCGCGGAGTTGCCGCCGGTCGATCTCGAATCCGAAGCGCGCGAACTCACGCTCGCGCTCCCGATCGAGACCGAGGTCGTGCGCGCTACCGGCGTAGATGCGGATTCCGTAACGGACGCGAACCACAACAGCGATACGCACGCGCGGCACGTCGCCGCGGAGCCGATTCGCGAAGATGAGACCGCAGGTGCAGCCTCCGATGTAGCACCGGCAGAAGAGGAAGCATCACCATCCCTAAAAAGTTAACGGCCAAACCAATCCCCACGGCGGCCGCGAAACGAAAAGCCAAGCCGGCTGCGAAGCCCGTCGC
>JANYGA010000044.1 GCA_025359485.1 Rhodospirillales bacterium
TCGCGATTGCGGGCGAGAGCGCAGGCGGTAACCTCGCGGCGGTAACGACGATGCAAGCACGCGACAAGGGCGTGCAGATGCCGACGCATCAGCTTCTCGTCTATCCGATCACCGATATCGCATTCGATACGCCGTCATATATCGAAAACGCGGCGGCCGCACCGCTCAACAAACCCGCGATGCAATGGTTCGCCAAATACTATCTCCGAAGCGAAGCCGACGCGACGAACCCGCTCGTCTCCGTGCTCCGCGCGAAAGATTTCAAAGGTCTCTCGCCCGCAACGATCATCAACGCACAGATCGATCCGCTGCGCGACGACGGCAAGCTCTATGCCGAGAAACTGCAAGCCGCAGGCGTTCGCGTGAAGCGTACGCTGTACGGCGGCGTAACGCATGAATTTTTCGGTATGGGTGGTGCGGTCGCGAAGGCCAAGCTCGCGATGGCCGAAGGCTGCGAAGCGCTCGAAGCGTCGTTTGGCAAAGCCACGTAAATCGAACGCGGTGCGGTTCGCACGGCGTGCGGGCCGCCGGGTCTCTCGATGACGGTCACGAAACCGTCGTCGATGCTTGCCGTAAATTCCACCGAACGTACGCGCGTCCGCTCGACCACCGGTCTGCGAGCGCGCGCGTGAATCATCCATCGCGTGCCGTCGCGCGTTCGCAGCGTGGGATGGTCGCATCGCCGCATCCGCTCGCGACCGCAGCCGGTGTCGATGTGTTACGACGCGGCGGAAATGCCGTCGATGCCGCGATCGCGACCAACGCCGTTCTCGCCGTCGTCTATCCCGCAAGTAACGGCATCGGCGGCGATGCGCTATGGTTGCTGCACGAGCCGCGCACGAACGAGACGATCGCCTACAACGGAAGTGGCTACGCCTCGGCCGCACTCGATGCGGCGTCAATTCGCGTGCTCGGACACACGCAAATGCCCAAGCGCGGTGCGCTGACCGTGACGACGCCCGGATGCGTGCGCGCATGGGAAGATGTCGCGCGCGCACACGGCACGCGCGGGCTCGACGAATTGCTCGCGCCCGCGGAAGCCTTCGCGCGCGATGGATACGTCGTGACCGATCTCGTCGCGCAGAGTTTCGAAACGAATGAAGCGCTCTTGCGGAGCGATCCCGGGGCGAGCGAACTCTTCTTCACACGCGGCATTCCGCGAAGCGGCGACATTCTGCGGAACGAGGCGCTCGCCGCCACGATTGGCGCGATTCGCCGCGATGGTGCGCGCGCGTTCTACGACGGTGAGATCGCGGCCGCGATCTGCACGACGCTCGCCTCACTCGGCAATCCGATGACGCCGGACGATCTCGCGGCGCAACACACGGAACGCATGACACCGCTCTCGATCCCGTGGCATGGTTGCGAGCTCGTCGCTCATCCGCCGAATTCGCAGGCGTCGCTCGCGCTGATGGTCCTCGGCGCGCTCGCCGGCGACCGCAACGCGAACGATCTCGATTGGACGCACCTCGCGATCGAGGCCATCAAAGAAGCGTTCGAAATCCGCGATGCGCGCTTCGCCGATCCGCGTGCGATGCGCGACTCGATCGCCGAACTGCTCACGCCAGAGGCGCTGGCAGCCGCGCGAGCGCGAATCGATCCGTCGCGCGCACGACGACGCGTCTCGGCCGTCGATACGGGCGGCACGATCGCCGTCGTCGCCGTCGACGGCGAGGGCCGCGCGGTCTCGCTCATCGAGAGCCTCTACATGGGCTTCGGTTCCGGCATCGTCGCCCGTGGCACGGGAATCGTTCTGCACAATCGAGGCGCTCATTTCAGCCTCGAAGACGGGCATCCAAACATCCTCGCGGGTCGCAAACGCCCGCTCTCGACGCTCTCACCCGGAATGCTCTTGCGCGACGGAAAACCGGAATTCGTCTACGGCACGATGGGTGGCGACGGCCAGCCGCAAACGCACGTACAACTCGTGCACGCGATCTACGAACGTGAGATGCCGGTGCAAGCCGCAATCGACGCGCCGCGTTTCGTCTACGGCCGCGCGAGCGAAGGCGTCTTCGACGATTCGGTTCGCGTGGAAGCGCGTTTCGATCCGGCCGTCGTCGCGGGCTTACGCGGTCGCGGTCATATCGTGGAGCTCGTCGAGCCCTACGACTACGCGATGGGTCACGCCCATGGCATCGTCATCGATCGCGAGCGCGGTACCTTCGCCGGCGGTGCCGACCCACGCGCGGATTCACTCGCACTCGGCTACTGAGCGAACCGGAACCATCAAAACGAAGTCAAACCGGCACGCATGCGACAGGAGGGCGCTTCGGAGCGTGAAAAAGCCGGCGCCATCCCGACGGGGACGGTGTCGTTCCTCTTCACCGATGTCGAGGGCAGCACGCAGCGCTGGGACGCGCATCGCGTAGCAATGACCGACGCCATGCGTCGACACGATCTAATCGGCCGCGCCGCGATCGAAGCGCGTGGCGGATACGTTTTTAAAATGCTCGGCGATGCATTCTGCGCCGCGTTTTCGTTGCCCGAAGACGCGGTAGCGGCCGCGGTCGATTTTCATCGTGCACTCGCGGCCGAAGATTTTTCAGAGATTTCGGAGTTGCGGATTCGAGCCGCCGTGCACACGGGTACAGCGGCCGAACGCGATGGAGATTATTACGGACCGACCGCAAATCGGATCGCGCGTCTGCTCGCGATCGCTCACGGTGGACAGATCGTCGTCTCCGGCGTCACGCAAGATCTCGCAATCGGCGCGGTGCCGGCTCAAATAGCGTTCGAAGATCTCGGCGCATGCGTTATCCATCCGAAGGAGCGATCACCACGCGGGTTTGTTGCAAAATTTGGCCGGATATCTTCTCGCCGCAGACGACGTTGCGGGCGCCCGTGATGCGGCAACCAAAAGTATCGTGCTCATCGAAAAAGTCGACGTCGATTCACTCACGTGCGTGTGGCCGATCGAACACCTCGCACTCGCAAGCGTCCTCGAAGGCGACGCACCTCGTATTCGCCGCGTCAGGCACGCGAGGAAGCGATTCGCGTCTAACTTTCGATGAGCATCGCGCGCGCGCTCGCATCGCGATCGACGAGTTCGCGTAAGGCGCGATGCTCCGCGCGTTCGAGGCGCGGATCGGCGGCGACGATCGCATCGGCGTCGATCTTCGCGCGCATGTAGATCGCAAAATCCGATACGATACTCCCGAGCAAGCCGACACCGCCGCCCGCTTGGGCGGTGCCGGCGAATTCGCCCTCACCGCGCAGACGCAAATCCGCTTCGGCAATCTCGAAGCCATCGGTCGTGCGCGTCATGATCTCGAGCCGTTCGAGATCGGGTTTGTCGTCGGGTGCGATCAAGATGCAGTACGATCGAGCGACGCCGCGACCGACGCGGCCGCGAAGTTGGTGGAGTTGCGCGAGCCCGTATCGATCGGCATCGAGGATCACCATCACCGATGCGTTGGGCACGTCGACGCCGACTTCCACGACCGTCGTTGCGAGCAGCACGTCGGCTTCACCGCGCGCAAACGCGCCCATCACGGCATCTTTTTCACGCGGCGGCATCCGACCGTGCAAGAGCTCCACACGCAAGTCCGGGAACACATCTTCGCGTAAGACCTCGAGTTCTGCGAGCGCGCTCGTGAGCGCAGCTTCCGATTCATCGATCGCGGGCACCACGACGTACGCTTGCTGTCCCGCAGCGACATTCTTGCGCACGAAATCGTAGGCTTGCGTTTTCCGGCTCGCGCGCACGACGTAGGTTTCGATCGGCGTGCGACCCGGTGGGAGTTCGTCGATCGCGCTGATATCGAGGTCGGCGAATTTCGTCTGCGCGAGCGTGCGCGGAATCGGTGTTGCCGTCATGTGCAGCGTATGTGGCGCGCGACTCTTCGCGCGCAATTTCGCCCGCTGTTCCACGCCGAAGCGATGCTGTTCGTCGATCACCGCGAGGCCGAGATCGCGAAATTCGACCGAGTCGACGATGAGCGCATGCGTTCCCACGACGAGATCGCATTCGCCGCTCGCGAGCCGCCCAAGCGTGCCGCTGCGTTCACGTGCGCCCATGCTTCCGACGAGCGCGTCGACGCGGATGCCGAACGGTAAGAGCAACGGTGCGAGCTTGCGCGTATGTTGGAGCGCGAGTATCTCCGTCGGTGCCATGAGCGCGCTCTGCACGCCGCGCGAAGCTGCGAGCACGATCGCCGCCGCCGCAACGAGCGTCTTTCCCGAACCGACGTCGCCTTGGACGAGCCGATTCATCGGCGCGCTCCCCGCCATATCGTGCCAGAGCTCGCCGATCACGCGCACCTGCGCGCCCGTGAGCGCGAACGGCAACGAGGCTTCGAATCGTTCGAGCAATCCCGGCGGTGCTGCGAGTTCCGGCGCACCGCCGCCGTTCGCGCGCGCGTCGCGTTTGAGCCCGGCGGCGAGCGCGATGCCGAAAAACTCTTCGAAAATCAGACGTTCGCGCGCGCGTGCGGCGGCTTCCATCGTTGGCGGGCGATGCGCTTCTCGCCAAGCTTCACGCAGCGGCGGGTAATCGTGTTTGCGTAGGATGTCGCGCGGCACGACATCGTGCGCGAGTGCGGCGAGCGTCTCGAAATTGCGTTCGATGACCGAGGCGATGACGCGCGATGACACGTCTTTCGTCGCGCGATAGACCGGCACGATCGTGCCGCGATACGTTTCATCTTCACCCAGGATGCGATGGTGCAACACGTTGAGTTCCACCGTCACCGCCATGCGCGCGCGTTTGAGCGCGGCCCGACCGTGAACGAAGATGCGCTCGCCAGCCTCGAGTTTGAGACCGCGACGACCGAACCACGTCGCCTTGATGCGCGTCCCCGAGCCATCGTCGAGATCGGCTGAAATGATCGACACGCGCGAGCGGAATTCCGAGACGCGCACGATCCGCGCGACGGCGATCTCTTCGTTCGAATCGGGCTCTTCCGGCGCATGCGCGCGCGCGAGCGCGTTGGCAACGATTTGCGCGATCGGCGTCGGCGTGCGCCAATCTTTATAATCGCGCGGAAAGGTTGCCGCGAGATCCGCGGGCGTCGCGATCCCGATTTCGTGCAGTTTGCGCGCGAGCTCGGGCCCCACGCCCGCAAGTGCGCGCAACGCCGCCGTTTGAGCGGCCGTCGCTCGCGGCGCTTCCGCGACCGTGCGGCCGCGCGTCGTCGCTACTTTGCGCGCCGCAATAGTTCGGCACCGACGGTATCGAGCGAAACGCCGCGCTCTTCGAGGAGCACGAGCGTGTGGTACAAAAGGTCGGCGACTTCCCAAGCGATTTCGGCGGGGGCGTTATTTTTC
>JANYGA010000057.1 GCA_025359485.1 Rhodospirillales bacterium
GAGGCCGCCGATTGCGACGCGTGGCGCCGTCACGGAACCGCCGTCGATGAGCGGAGGGTAGCCGCCGATTCCAACGAGCCCGCCCCACGTGCGTACGCCGACGAGCGAGCCAAGTTTTTCCTTACGGAAGTACCACGGTAACGCGTCGCCACCCGAGCCTGCAAATTGGTTAATGAGCATAACTTTGGGGCCGTAGATCGCGAGCGGCGGATCGACGAGCAGCTTTCCATCTCGTCCTTGAATGACGCTATGGGGTTTGCGGCTCAAGTAGTCGACGATGTAGTCGGCGATCTGTCCCCCGTGATTGAAACGCTCGTCGATGATCACGCCGGCTTTGCCGACTTGCGCGAAGAAATAGCGATTGAAATTCGTGAAGCCGCCGTAACCCGTGTCGGGAAGGTAGACGTAGGCGAGTTTGCCACCGCTCATCTCGTCGACTTTCCGACGATTATTCTCGATCCAATCGAGATTGCGCAGTGGAAATTCGTTCGCGACCGGCACGACGGTGACGTCGCGCCCGCCCGAACCATCGGGACGCGGAGCGACGGTGATGACGGTCTGCTTTCCCGCCGTCTCCGAGAACGCCGCGTAGAGATCGTCCGTCGCCGCGAGGCGATGGGCGTTCACGGCGATGAGATAATCGCCGACTTTAACGTTCGCGCCCGGCTGCGTGAGTGGAGCTGAGAAGGTGGGATTCCAGTTTTCACCGCCATAGATTTTTGCAAAACGGAAGCGCGCGTTTTCGATTGCGTAATCGGCACCGAGCAGTCCGACGCTCGCGCGATCGCTCGGTGGTCCTTCACCGCCGCTCACGAACATATGTCCGACCGATAGATAGCTCAGCATCTCTTCGAAGAGAAAGTTGAGGTCGCTGCGCGAACTCACGCTCGCGAGATAAGGCTCGAAGCGCTTTTCTGCCGCGACGAGATCGAGACCGTGATAGTGCGGGTCGTAAAAGAAGTCGCGCTGGATGCGCCAAACTTCGTGATACATTTGCTTCCAATCGGCACGCGGATCGATGTAGACTTCCATCCCACTCGTATCGAGCGCACCCGAACCCGGCTCGGCCGGTTTTGTTGTCGGCACGACGAACCAATGGCGATTCTGCGCGTAGAGCGCCTTCTCGCCGCTCGCGGCTAAAACGAATGCGGAGACGCCGGAAGCGAACGGCGTAGCTTTGCGCGTCGTCATATCGAACTTCGACACGGTAAGCCGCGTGGGGCCCGGATCGTTTTTGGCAAGTGGCGCCGCGGTGAGAAACAGCTGGCCCGCTTTGCCTGCGGCGAGTGCGACGTAGTTGGCCTCGGGAACCGGGAGCGCGACGATGCGTTGGAGGATGCCATCGAAATCGATCGTCGTCGCCGCTTTTGCCGCAGCGGGTTTTTTCGTTGCGGTCGGTGCGGGCGAGGCACTCGGTTTGGCACTCGCGACGGGTGTCGGCTCGTCACTCGCATCGGGTGTTTTCTTCACTGCTTCGTCGTCGCTCTGCGGCTTGACGGGCGATTCGAGATCGCGACGCAGAACCGCGGCGTACACGGCACTGCTCACGGGATGCTGGTCGCTCGTCATGTCGAGCCCGTAACCCGTCGGCCCCACGTTGGTGCTCGCGGCGAAGTACAAATACTTCCCGCTCTCATCGAAGCTCGGGTAGCGGGCGCTACTCATACCATCGGTGATTTGGTGCGAGCGATGCTCGACGAGATCGTACACGAACGCCGCACGCAAGACGTTGGGAAGTTCGTTCGTATAGGCAAGCCATCGACTATCTGGCGACCACGCCGCATCGAAGCTGCTGGCGCCGAATCCTTCGGTCGGCGCCGTCGCGACTTTGACGGGTGTCGGCTGCTCGAGGTCGACGTAGTACAGGTTGAGATGCTTATCGCTGTAGGCGATCTTCTTACTATCGGGCGACCAGAGCGGCGCGTAAAAATACGATGCCTTGGGCCCGAGTGTGATGACGCGTGCGGGCGAGAGGCCGCGCTGGTCGCGAATCGTCAGGGCGTATTCACCCGACGCATCGGAAAAGTATGCGATCGATGTACCATCGGGCGACCACGCGGGATCGCGGTTAGCCGTGTGCGGCGTGTCGCTGATATTGCGGATCGTTCCGTGCTCGGTCGGTACCGTCATGATTTGGCCGTGTGCCTCGAAGACGGCGCGCACGCCGGATGGCGAGAGATTCGCGCTTTCGATCTTCTCTCCGACGTGGACCCAGTGCGGTCGCACCTGCGGGAGGTCGGCTGCGACGCGAACCGCGACGGGCGTCGTCACGTGCGTCCCAACGTCGTAGACGTGGAGGGAGCCGAATTGCGAGTAGACGATCGCACCCGGCCCGGCCGACGCCGATGTGATGTCGAAACCCGCGGCCGCAATCGCGCGCGTCACGGCCTTGCTCTGCGTGTCGTATGCGTAAAGCGTGACCGGACCACCGCGATCGGAGAGAAAGTACACATCTTTACCAACCCACATCGGCGAGTCGTCGTTCGAGTTCTCGCGAGGAACTTTTACCACGTTCGAATCGGCCAAATTTGCGAGATAGATTGGCGTCGTCTGCCCGCCGCGATAGCCTTTCCAAAACGGCTCCCAGCGAAAATTCGGGACGTAGGCGATGTGCGTGCCGTCGGGTGCGTACGCGCCCGTCTCGGCCATCGGCAGCGGCAAGCGCGTCGGAAACCCACCCGTGGCGGGGACCGTGAAGAGCGAGTTGGGATCGGTCGCGCTCATTGCAGCCGAACGAAAGAGCACGTTTTTTCCATCCGGAGTCCAGCCCACGGCCGTCGCAGCGTCCGGATGCGAAGTGAGACGCCGCGGCTCGCCACCGTCGGCGGGGACGACGTAAACGCTCGTGATCCCGTCGTAGGTTCCGCTAAATGCAACCGTCGATCCGTCGGGTGAAAATATCGGCTTCGTCTCGAGATTGAATCCCGTTACGAGTCGTCGCGCATCACCGCCGCTACGCGCGACCGTCCAGATATCGCCTCCGAACGCGAAGGCGATTCGCGTTTTGCTGATCGTGGGATCTTGGATCAGGAGCGGAGCGATCGTATCGGCGACGGCCGTTCGACCCCAAGCCAAACTCGCGAAAAAGATACAAAAAAGGGCCACACGTACGGAACGCAGCTGCATGGCCGTCTTTTTCCGGCGCGTATCGCTCGCGCCTTTATCGGTCCACGTTAGTGTCCCGTATGCATGGGTACGACGTGTGGCAATACGCAACGATTCGGAGGAGCGAACGACATGCCAACCGAGAAACAACGCGTTACGGCGATCGCCAATCTCACACACGGTAACGAGAAAGCGATGGCGACGACACGGCGCAAGAGCCGCGCGGGCGAACCCACCACGACCGGAACGC
>JANYGA010000072.1 GCA_025359485.1 Rhodospirillales bacterium
CATCGGAACGCTCTTTGCCTTTGCGAGTCTCGGCGTTCGACCCGATATCGTCACGATCGCGAAAGCGCTTTCCAACGGCGTACCGATCGGCGCCGTGCTCATCGATGCGCGTGCCGCGAGCGGCCTTCAGCCAGGCGACCACGGCACCACCTTCGGCGGCTCGCCGATCCCCTGCGCCGCCGCGCTCGCACATCTCCACATACGCGACGAGATCGGGCTCGATGCCCACGTAATCGACGTCGGACAGCGTTTACTGAGCGGTCTCGAAGCGCTCGCACGTCGCTACCCAAACGTATTCGGTAAGCCACGCGGCCGCGGCCTCATGCTCGGGTTACCGATTTGCACGACGCACGGCACGAAAACTTTCGTCGACGATGCGCGCGAACACGAGCAATTGCTTATCAACGGAGCCGGAGACAACACGCTACGATTCGTTCCGCCGCTCGTCATAACGAAAGAACAAGTCGACGACATGCTCGCACGTTTCGCACGCGTCTGCGAACGTGTGATTGGTTCTCCGCGTTAGAGTCGCTCGCTCAGATACGCTCTGAGTCGAGCGGCTTCGACTCGATCTTGACGCATTGAGTCGCGTTCCCGCACCGTTACGGTGCCATCATCGAGCGATTGGAAATCGATCATGATGCAGAACGGCGTCCCGATTTCATCTTGTCGCCGGTAGAGCTGGCCGACGTTCCCTTCATCGTATTGCGTCCGCGCGACGGCGCGCAGATCTCGTTCGATACCCTTCGCCCGTTCGACGAGGTCGGGCTTATTGCGCGCTAGCGGAAACACTCCGACCTGAACGGGCGCGATTTTTGGATGGAAGCGCAATACGACGCGTGATGTTTCCTTGCCGGAATCCGCGTCCTTGATCGTCTCCTGGTCGTACGCATCCACCAGCATCGTCAGCGTCGTACGATCCATGCCGGCCGAGCTTTCGATAAGGATGGGCGTATATTTGGATTTGGATGCCTCGTCGAAATACTGTAAATCTTTGCCAGAGAGCGCCATGTGTGCGTCGAGATCGTACGTGCCGCGATGTGCGATCGACTCAAGTTCGCCCCAACCCCATGGAAAAAGATACTCCACGTCGGTTCCGGCTTTTGCGTAGTGTGGCCGCTCTCTCTCGGTGAGTTCGTAGAAACGCAAGCGATCTTCGCGCACGCCATAATCGCTGTACCACTTCTTGCGAGCGGTGACCCATTCTTCGTATGCAGCTAGATCGTTGCCATCGTTCGGAACGAAATATTCGAGCTCGGCCTGCTCGAACTCGCGCATCCGGAAGGTAAAATTTCCAGGCGTGATTTCGTTGCGGAACGATTTACCGATCTGTGCGATCCCGAAAGGCGGACGTTTGCGCGCGCTCTGATAGATATTCTTGAAATTGACGAACATGCCCTGAGCGGTCTCGGGGCGCAGGTACGCACGCGACGCCGAATCTTCCATCGGCCCGACGCTCGTCTGCATCATCAAGTTAAACGCTCGCGGCTCGGTCAGCGTGTCTTTCATCCCGCAGTCGGGGCACTTCGCGAGCGAAGGCAGATGATCGGCGCGAAAACGATGCTTGCAGTTCTTGCAGTCGACCATCGTGTCGGAAAAATTCGCGACGTGGCCCGAGGCGATCCACGTACTCGGGTGCATGACGATACTCGAATCGAACGCGACGACGTCGTCGCGCAGTTCGACGATCTCGCGCCACCATGCGTTCTTCACGTTGCGCTTGAGAATCGCACCGAGCGGACCGTAATCGAAAAACCCGCCGAGTCCGCCATAGATCTCGCTCGATTGAAAGATGAACCCACGACGCTTCGCAAGCGCGGTAATTTCATCCATGGTTACGCGGGGTTTTTCGTTACCGATCATGCGGGCTTTTTACGATTACAGGAAGCGATTACCCGCAACGCTCATGTCGGCTCGGCCGCTATGCGTTCGACGATAGAAGAGGCAAACGTCACGATCGCCCGTGCACGCTCGATGGCGACGATGGCGTCGCTCTCCCCGACCATCCGGCGCGGATCGGCCCCACCGAGCGCATCTGGGTAACGCGACCCCATATAATATATGTCGAGCCGATCGGCAGCGTCCGCAATCTCTTTGGGAACCATTTCTCCGAGGCCGATAAGTTCTCGGATGAGATGTTCCCCAACATGTGTGCGGGGATGGTCGTCGGCGACCGCAATGAGTGCGGCCTTCAGGGCCATCTCAGACGCCTGCTGCGCGTGGAAACAGCTACGAGCCGCGAAACCAGCCCTGATCGATTCCGCTAATTCGACGTCGGTACCGGCGTTTGAAAGCCACAGGCGTGCTGCTTCAATGCGATCACGCTGCATAGATACGCTTCGCCATCGCGAGCACGGTGCGCCCGAAGCTACTCACGGGGAACGTATTCGCGAATTCGTACGGCGTCACGACGACGAGATCAACGTTGACACGCGAACGGGCCGCCCTCTTGAGATCGACCGCGCGGTCGATGATGCCGAGATCGGTGTCGCGAACGACGAGCACGTCGAGATCGCTAGTCGGGCCGATCTTTTCGGTGACGTACGATCCAAATACGTACGCTTGGCAGACGCTCGGCTCCGCGCTGCAAGCCGCAACGACGTTCTGTAACGCTTCGTCGAGCAACGCGCGTTGGTGGCGACAGCGGTCGGCGTAGCGTTGAAATGCCATCGCGCTTTGCTTTCGGCGTCTGGCTCGGAGAGCCCGGTCAGATAGAAAGGAGCGGATAACACTTGAAATGCATTCCGCGGGACTACCCGTCCGCGAAGGCGCACTACGGCCACGTGCGCGTCTTACATGTCATCGGCGATCTTAAAGAAGTGGGCAACGGGATCACCAACTGCACGGTCGATCTCGCCGCACTTGGGGCCGCACACCACGAGGTGGCCATCGCCTCGGCGGGAGGCGATTTCGAAGCGATGCTCCGCGATTACGGCGTCACGCTTTACCACCTCGATCAGCGACGTACGCCGCTCGGCATCGCCCGTGCGGCGCTGAACTTTCGGCGCATTATCGCGAAGTTCGATCCCGATATCGTGCATGCGCAAATGATGACGGGCGCCGTCATCGCGCGGACGCTACGCTTTAGGTCGCGTTTTCGCCTCGTGACGACGGTTCACAACGAATTCCAACGCAGCGCGATCGCGATGGGCGTAGGAGATCTCGTTACGGCCGTCAGCGGCGAGGTTGCGAACGCGATGGCGCGCCGCGGTATTCCCAAAGCTAAGTTGCGCGTAGTGAGTGTCGGGGCGCTCGACGGACCGCGCCGCAGGCGCGCGGGGGACGTAGCGCCCGTCGAGCTCGCGCATCCGGCAATCGTGACGGTTGCCGGGCTCTTTATCCGAAAGGGCATCGACGTTCTCATCGAGGCTTTCGAACGAACGGGGCATTCGAGCGCCCATCTCTACGTCGTCGGTAATGGACCCGACCGCGCCGTCTTCGAATCCCAGGCTAAAGCAAGCAAAGCGTCAGCGCGAATTCATTTTACCGGTTTCGAGCCACGCCCCGAACGCTACATGCGAGCAGCCGATATCTTCGTGCTCGCGTCGCGCAAAGAACCGTTTGGTACCGTACTTTCTGAAGCGCGCGAAGCCGGTTGTGCGATCGTCGCATCTGATGTGGGCGGAATTCCCGAGACGCTCGACGGCGGTGCGGCTGGCATCCTCGTACCGCCTGGCGACGTCAAGGCTCTCACCGAGGCGATCGCCGCGCTGCTCGGCGATCGGCGCGCGCTCGATGATGCCCGGGCGCGCACGAAGCCGGGCCTCGAGCATTTTACCGCGCAGCGATACTGCGATGAGATGGAGGCCGTGTACGCCGAGGCGCTCCATCGATAAGTCATGCCAGTCTGCGCGCGCGTGACCGTCAGCCATCTCGTCCTCATTTGCGACGTCGCCTTCATCGACGGTGGGAGCGCGCAAGTCGCTCTTACGAGTGCTCTCGAACTCGCCGATCGCGGGTATCGCGTTACGATCTTCGCCGGCGTCGGTCCCGCCATGCCGGACTTGCTCGAGCACCCGAACGTCGAGGTCGTATGCCTCGATCAGAAAGACATCCTCAGCGATAAGAACCGCTTGCGTGCAGCGACGCAAGGGCTGTGGAACCTCACGGCTGCGCGCGCGTTCGACGCGCTGCTCGCGCGATGCGATCGCGATGAAACGATCGTACACGTGCACAGTTGGACGAAATCGCTTTCCGCAAGCCCGATCCACGCGGCTCTCCGACATCGCTTCCGCGTGGTAATCACGCTGCATGAATTCTTTACGGTGTGCCCGATCGGAAGTCTCTACAACCATCCGCGCGCCGAAATCTGCCACTTGCAGCCGATGTCACTCGCATGCATCCGCGAAAATTGTGACTCGCGATCGTACGCACACAAAGGCTGGCGAGTCGCGCGTCAAGTCATGCAGCAGCGCGTCGCGGGCGTCCCGGCGCGCGTGCGCGATTTTATCACCGTCTCCGAGCTCAGCCACGAGGTCCTCGAACCGCTGTTGCCCGCGTCGAG
>JANYGA010000122.1 GCA_025359485.1 Rhodospirillales bacterium
CGCCTCGATTCCGCACTCGCAACGCACGTCGGCACGAAACGCGCGACGGTCAACGCTCCGCTACGCCATCTCCAAGGTGAGATCGCCGAAGCGCAGGCACGCGCAGAAGACGTCCGCACGCACTTGCGCTCGCTCGACGAACTTCGCGCGCGACTCGAAACCGAGACGCTCCGCGGCATGGAACTCGACGCCGCCCTGCGCGAAGCCGAACGCCGTGGCAGATCGCTTCGGAGCTTTACGTTACGCTCGCGCATCGAAGCGCTGCGCGAGATTCGCGACGACCTCGCCGCACTCCAAGCCGAGCGCGCGCTCTACGCCGATGCCGAGGGCTTTCCGCCCGGCGGAGTTGACGAACTCGAACGGCGCTATCGCGAGTGTTACGCCCTCGAAACGCTCGCGGCCGCACACGCGACCGACGCCGATCGCGGGCGTATGACGCCCGCACTCCAAGCCGAACTCGACGAACGCAACGCCGACGGCGGCGCGCTCGACGAAGCCGCTTTCGCGGCGCTCGAAACGGCGGCCGCCGAAGCGCTGGCGGCGCGCGACCGCGCGACGCTCGCAGCCGAGCGCGTGCAGGGTGCGCGGCGCACGAACGAGGGCGGCGGCGACATCTTCGGCGGCGCGTTCATCGCGACGATTTTCGTCGCGCTCGGTGCGGCCGCACTCGTCTACGCACACCTTTGGATCTACGCGGCGATCGTCGGTGTCGTCGCGATCGTTCTCGCGATCCTCACGATCTCGATCGACGCACGTCGTCGCTCCGCACGCGCCACCGTGAAGACCGCGCAGCGCCTGGCTGACGACGCGAGCGCGCAAGAACGCGAAGCCGCAATCCGCGTCGCAGCCGTCCTCGAACCACTCGGCGTTGCATCGGTCGACGATCTCGCGCGTCGCCGCGCGCGCGCGGTCGAACTACGGTCGCGACGGAGCGACGCCGCGCGGCTCGCGGCGCGCGCGATCGAAACGCGCGATGCCGCACGCGCGGCGGGCGAATCGTTCGATCAGCTCGCACGGATGCTCGTCGATCCGACGGGTTCGCGCGAACGCGATCTCGAGGCTGCGAAGGCGACCGATGCGCGGCGCATCGCGCGCGACGGCATCGACCTGCGACTTTCGATGCTCGACGTGCGCCGCACCGATGTGCTCGGCAGCGACGATGAGTTCACGCTCGAATCCGAACTCGCCGAGCTTATCGCCTCGGGCGTCGAAGCCGTTCCCGGCCACGTTTCACCCCGCGCGTTCGAAGCCGAACGCGCCGATATCGAGCGCCGCGCACAGGCGAGTCGCGTCGCGCTCGCCGACGTCTCAGCCGAACTGCGCACCGCGGAAGCGGCGGTCGGGGATCTCGCCGAACTCGACGAACGCGTCGCCCATTTGCGACTACGTGCGGCCAAACTCGAAGCGTTCGAATCCGCCGTCACGCTCGCACGCGAGACGATCGACGATCGCACGCGCGAGGCGCATCAAAAATTCGCGCGACGCCTCGCCGATTACGCGTCGCGCACGATCGAACGCGTCACCGCCGGGCGCTACCACGACGTGCGCGTCGATCCGACGACGCTCGCCGTACGCGTTCGCGTGCCCGAAACCGGCGAGATCGTCGACGTCGACCGTCTCTCGGCGGGGACGCGCGAGCAAGCATTTCTCGTGACGCGTCTCGCGATGACGCGCATGTTCGCCGAGGGGATGGAAATCGCGCCGCTCATGCTCGATGACCCATTCGCCTTTTGGGACGAAGCGCGCATCGAACGTTGCCTGCCGATACTCGTTCCCGATCCTGTCGGCACCGACGCTCAAGTCGTCATCTTCACGACGAGCGAAGCGTTCATGCGCGCCGCCGCGGCACGCGGGGCGCATACGATCGATCTGTCGTTACAACCCGGTCCCGGTGCCCGCGGTATCCGCGCGCTCGACGGCAATAAGGACTTGCCCCTTATGACGCAGGCGTAAGAACGTAATTTCGACCGTGATGCCGCCATGTTGGAACGGAAAGAAATAGTCGAACTTTTCGCTGACTTGATCGCTCGTCTTGAGAAACGCCCGCATCCGGCCCTCGAAGGCATGCACCGCGGTGCAGGGCGCGACATCGCGGAAGAAATTCTTCCCGATCACCGCTTCTTTTGCGAAGTGTGAGAGGCGCGTTTCGTACTCGTTGTATTCGCGGATCGTGCCATCGGGATCGACGACGATCGCGCCGAAGGGCAATTCATCGATGCGATCCAGTGGCAGATCGAGCGCGCGCCAAACGCGCCCCTCGCCATCGGCGGTTTCTCGTTCGTTCATATCTCGGCGAGATTAGGGTTACGGCTCGGTCGCTCCCGCGGTCTGGCGCGCTACTTCGCGGCGTCGTCGAGTTTGCGCACGGCATTGAGGGTATTGGCGACGTGCTTGTTTGGATCGAGCGAGCGATACGCGTATGCGATCTTGCCGTCTTTCCCGATCACGTACGACGTGCGATCCGAGAACGTCATGGGCCCGAAACCGAGCACCGCCTTGTACGCCTTCGAGATCTTGTGATTGCCGTCGGAGGCGACGGCGAATTTGCTCCGGCACTCGGAGACCGAGAATTTGTTGAGCTTTGCGATGTCGTCACCCGAAACGCCGATCACGGTCGCGCCGAGCTTTTTGTAATCGTCGATGTGCTCGGCGAAATCGTGCGCTTCGAGCGTGCATCCCGACGTGAACGCCGCGGGATAAAAATAGAGCACGACGGGGCCCTTTTTAAGTTCGTCTGCGATATTGAAGTCGAAGACTTTCCCGCCGAGGGAGGCCTGGGTGTCGAAGGTTGGCGCCGTATCGCCCGGGTGCAATTCGGCGAGGGCGGGTGCAGCGGTCGCGGCGATCGAGGCTGCGAGTATCGAGCAGAGCAAAAATGAACGCATTACAATCCCATCAAGCGTGCGATGACGAGACGTTGGACTTCGTTCGTGCCTTCGCCGATCTCATTGATCTTCTGATCGCGGTACATCCGTGAGACCGGATACTCATCCATGAAACCGTAGCCGCCGTGGATCTGGACCGCTTCGTTGACGACGCGGCGCGAGACTTCACCCGAATAGAGCTTGGCAAGCGACGCCGTCATCTCGTAGGGGCGCTTGTTGTCTTTCTCCCAAGCGGCCTTGAGGACCATGAGCTTGGCGTGTTCGATCTCCATAAGCATATCGGCGAGCTTGAACTGGATCGCCTGAAATTTGGAGATCGGTTGGCCGAACTGGTGCCGATCCTTGGCGTACTGGAGCGCTTCATCGTAGGCGCCCATCGCGAGCCCGACCGAGAGCGCGGCGACCGAGATGCGGCCGCCATCGAGAATCGTGAGGAATTGCTTGAGGCCTTTACCGCGCTCGCCCAAGAGATGATCCTCGGGAATTGCGGCATCGGCGAAACTGAGTTCGCGCGTATCCGACGCGCGCCAGCCCATCTTGCGATACTTCTTCGCGCGCGTAAAACCGGGCGTGGCCTGCGGCACGATGAAATTCGAAATCTCCGAGCGGCCTTTCGCATCGGTACCGGTCACGGCTGTGATCGTCGTGCCGCCCGTGATATCGGTGCCGCTATTGGTGATGAAGGCCTTCGTGCCGTTGATCGTCCACGCACCGTCGCGCAAGTCGGCGCGCGTGCGCGTGCCGCCCGCATCGCTCCCCGCTTGCGGCTCCGTGAGACCGAAACCCCAAAGCATCTCGCCGCGTGCGAGCGGCACGAGATATTTTTCTTTTTGCGCTTCGGTTCCAAAGAGGTAGAACGGCGTCGCGCCGAGCGAGACGTGCGCGGCGAGCGTGATGCCCGTCGATGCATCCGCGCGCGCGATCTCCATGACGGCGAGCGCGTAACTCACCGTGTCGGCACCGGCACCGCCATACTTCTCAGGAAACGGCAGACCCATGAGTCCGAGGTCGGCCATCATCTTTACGAGGTCGTAGGGAAATGCGGCGTCGCGGTCCATCTCTTCGGCGCGCGGCTTCACCTCATCGCGCGCGAATTCGCGACACAGGGTTTGAATCGCACGTTGCTCGTCGGATAAATCAAAATCCATAGGTAGAGGTGTGGCTCCGCTCCCCCGCCGAAAATCACCTGTAATGTTAGCGCTTCGGCGTGATACGTGATCTCGCTTCGCGGAGTCACCCTCGTTTATCCCAACGGCACCCGCGCGCTCGACGGTGTCGACCTCGAAGTTGCCAAAGGTAGCTTCGTCTTTCTCGTGGGCCACTCGGGCACCGGGAAATCGAGCTTGCTGCGCCTGCTCTATCGCGAACAACGACCGTCGCGCGGTGAAGTGACCGTCGATGGAACGCGCGTCGACAACATGCGTCGTTCGAAGGTCGCGCAATTGCGGCGCAACGTCGGCGTGGTCTTCCAAGATTTCAAATTACTCTCCGATAAAACCGTCTGGGAAAACGTCGCCTTCGCCCTCCAAGTGACGGGTGCGAAAACCAAAGACGTGCGACGTCAGGTTCCGCGCGTGCTCGATCTCGTCGGTCTCGCGCACAAGTCGCGGATGTATCCGAGCGAACTTTCCGGCGGCGAACAACAGCGCACCGCGATCGCGCGCGCGCTGGTCAACAATCCAAAGATCATGCTTTGCGACGAACCGACGGGTAATCTCGATCCCGTCAATACGAACGAGATCATGGAGCTCTTGCATCGTATCAATCTCAAAGGCACGACGGTCGTCATCGCGACGCACAACGCCCTCGTCGTCGATCGCATGCGCCGGCGCGTGATCCGACTCGAAGACGGCAAGGTCGTCGCCGACGAAGAGCGCGGTTATTACACGCATCCGGGCTTGCGCGAAGCGCTCGCAGCACCGTCGGCATAGGGAGCGCGTATGGATTGGGGTCGCGTTCGGTTTTTCTTCGGTGAAGTGTGGCGTAATTTCACGCGCAACATGATCATGCAACTCACGGCGATCGGCACCGTGATGGTCACGATCGTCTTACTCGGAAGCTTTCTCTTCACGCGCGACACGCTCGGCAAAATCGGCGACGACGTCATACGCAAGATCGAGATCTCCGTCTTTCTCAAAGACACGACGACGACGCAAGCTGCCAAGGCGCTGGTGCGCGAACTAAGCGCCGACCCGCGCATCAAGAGCGTCGCGTTCATACCGCGCGCGGAAGGCTTGCGTCAGATGCGCGAACGTTTGCGAGGTCAGATCGACACGTCGCTGCTCACGACGAATCCGTTGCCCGACGCGTTACGCATTCGCGTCGTCGATCCCGAAAAAGTGCACAAGGTCGCCGCCTATGTCCGCAAGATGCCCGAGGTCGCGAGCGTCGAGTACGCGCAGGATGCCGTGCAGAAGCTCTTGCGCATCGGTGGCGTGCTCGGACGCATTGGCCTGGGAATCGTCGCGCTTCTCGTCTTCACGGCGTTCATCATCATCTCCAATACGATTCGCTTGACCGTCTTCGCACGACGGCGCGAGATCGCGATCATGCAACTCGTCGGCGCGTCGGGTTGGTACATCCGCATGCCGTTCGTCTGCGAGGGTCTCATCGCGGGCGTGCTCGGCGCGGGGCTCGCACTGGGCGTGCTCGCGATCGCACGCTACCAACTCTTACCCAAGCTCGTCATCGCGTTGCCGTTCCTACCGATGCACGCGACCGATCCCGCCGTCGGCACGCTTTCCCTCGAACTTCTCGGCGTCGGCGCCGCCGTCGGCATCGTCGCATCGTGGCTCTCCGTCGGCCGCTACCTGCGCACGTGAGCGATCGAGATCGCGGCGTATCGTCGCGCTCCCTCGTGCGCGCGATCGCAGTCGCTGCACTGACGGTAACGACGCTTCAAACGTTCGGCGCGATCCCGCTCGACGCGCGGACGTCGCACCATGCCGTCGTCATCGCATCGGTCGGCAACAAAATCCGCACGCAACAAGCGGAGATCGACGCGACGCACAAACGCCTCAATGAAAAACGCAGTCAACTCCGTTTCGCGCAAACGCGCGCGCAAGATCTGCACAACCAACTCGCACAGACGGCGCGCGACATCAGTCACGTCACGGCCACACTCGACGAACTCGACGCACTCGTCGATCACAACAAACGCAAACTCGCATGGAACGAGATTCAGCTCAACGCCGCCGAAGCCACGCTCGCGCGGCATAATAGCGCGCTGCGGCGCAGGCTCGTCGATGCCTACGAACGCGGCGATATGGGCTACGTCAACGTCTTGCTTTCATCGACGTCGTTCGCCGATTTCGTCGAGCGTTGGGACGATATTCGGTTCCTCATCGCCGCGAATCAGAAGACCGTGCGCACGCGACGCTCCGCCGAGCGCAACGTCTCGCACGCGCGTCGCCGATTGCAGGGCGAACGCGCGAGCCTCGAAGTTTCGCTGCAACGTCAGCAACAAGCGAAGTATCATCTCGCCGCGCTCGCATCGGAACGCGTTCAACTCGTCAACGCCGCCGACGCCCAGCGCCGCAACGTCTCGTTTCAAGTCGCACAACTCGAGGAACTCTCCGCGTCGCAAGAAGCGCAACTCGAGCGTTACATTCGCGAACGGCAACGCGAAGAAGCCGCGCGTCGCCTCGCCGAAGCCGAAGCGCGCCGTCGCGCCGCGCAACTTGCGGGTCGCGCCGCGCCACCCACGATTTCCGACGGTGGCCCCAGTGCCTTTGCGTGGCCGGCTTCCGGACCGATCACGGATCCTTTCGGGATGCGCATGCATCCAGTCACGCATCAGTGGAAGATGCACAACGGCCTCGATATCGGCGCACCGATGGGCGCGACGATCGTCGCCTCAGCACCGGGTAAAATCATCTACTCGGGGTGGGAAGGCGGCTACGGCAACACGATCATCATCGATCACGGCGGCGCCACGTCCACGCTCTACGGTCATTGCTCGCAGCTCTTCGTGAGCGAGGGCCAAGAGGTCGCGCGTGGTCAGGCGATCGGCGCCGTCGGCTCCACCGGCATTTCGACGGGCCCCCACCTCCACTTCGAGATTCGCATCAACGGCGTCGCGGTCGATCCGAGTTCGAAGTTGCGGTAACTCGCTTGCGCATTGGCGTCGCAGCCTAGTCGTAAGCGGGCACTGTCGCGATGTAGAGGACGACAGCGATGCGACCACGGAGGCCCGACATGCAAGTCCCAAATGCTCGCGCGATCGATCTCACCGACCGATCAACCAGCGAACCTCGACCGGTGCCACACCCGAACGCGAGCGTGGTCGACGCGAAGCCAGATCGAATAGATCGGTCGCTTCCCCAGGGCGATATCTATTTCGCTTGGGCGAAAGGCGCGGCGTGGGATGCGTTTTTCTTACGCAAAGATTCCGGGATGGCACATGGCATCGGCCCAAAACCGCCGGAGCAGATGGCATTCGTCATCAAGCGCGCGCTCCAGCGTGCCGCCGACCGTATAGGCGTTCCGATAACATTCCATGCGACAAGATCCGGCGACCACGTTCGAATCTCCGGACGAGATGCAAACGATAGCGGTCCCGACGTTGTCGTCTCGAAAAACGCCCGCGTCGACATTTCGACGACGCAGTATGGAGTCAAGAACCAGGTGCTAGGAATGGCCGAACGATGGTCTTCCGAGCGACACGATACCGGCCATCTCGAAAAACATTCAGTCGCATGGCCGAATAGTGCACCGTGGATGCCGGCGTATCCCGAGAGCAACATGACGGGCAAAGACCTCTGATGATCGCATTTTTCATCGCTGCCGCAGTCTTAGCACAACCCGATCGGACATGCGAAAGACCGGCATACGAATACGAGAGTCGTGCGATAGCGGCAGATAACTTCGGCCATTTTGCCGAGGTCTCTCGCGAGCGCGAGCGCGCTGCGGCGGTGTATCTTCGGTGCCGCGCAACGGCTCCGCGACCGGAACGCGAGGACGCACTCGCCGGGATCAACCTCGCTACGGCGGCGACATACGCGTGGATGGTGCACGACGCGAATCGCGGATGCGCTCTCATGCAACGCGGCATCACACTCACGATGAGTGCGAACGCCAGCGGCCGCCTGCGTCCGAACGAACGCCGCCATACCGTCGTCGTCATCGATGAATTCCGTCATGATTTACGAGACGGCCGCACTCGGTGGTTTGGCGATAAGCGTCGACACCCGTGTGCCTTCGACGCCCGCTACGCGAGCCGGCGATAACGCGAGGCGAGAGCAAGCGCTGTTACCGTCTTTTCCAAGCCTCGTCCGGCATACTACTGGTAGCCTCGAGGCATCCCGGAAACTCCAGAGGCCGCTCCTTCGTAGCAAGAGTGTGGCTTTTCGCGATACTTCGGGCATAGGCCATCCTCGGGACGCAACCGGAGACCGCCGGGCGACCGTCTAAGGACCACCGACGCTCACGTCAAAGAAATCGACGGATTTTTTGTCCAGAACCCTCCGCGTATTGGCCGCTGCCTTTGCAATCGCCGTGACTTCACTCGGCGGCGCGCTGTATCTCGCGCACGAACGTGCCGACCGCGCCTCCGCAAGCGCCGTTTCCGCGCGGCCCGGGGTCGCCGCGCTGGATCTCCGTGCCATCCTCGACGCTCCTCACGGCGGCGATCAACGGATGCTCGATAACGCCTTCCGGCAGGTCGAGAAGGCGTATTACAAGCCGATTAACGCGCAGACGTTGCTCACGGGCGAACAGCACGAGCTCGTGGCGTACCTCAAAGCGCATAAGGTCCTCGCCCCGGCGATCCCGCGTCTCGTCGCCACCGGCGACGAAGAGCGCGATATACGATCGCTCAACCGAGGACTTCTCGACGCGCAGACACTCTACGGCAAGCAGACCTCCAACGCCGAGCTGACGCAAGCCGCGATCCGCGGGATGCTCGGCTCGCTCGGCGATCCGTATACGACCTATCTTTCACCCGCCGAAATCAATTCGCTCGAAGAGTCGCTCAAGGGCGGCGACTTCGGCGGCATCGGCGTGTACATCGTCCAGGATCCGCGCAACAAGCACATCTTGGTCGAGCCGATCGAGGGAACGCCCGCCTACAAAGCCGGCGTAAAAGTCGGCGATCGGATCATGCGCGTCGACGGTCACGACGTTGCGGCGATGAAGCTCGAGGCGGTCGAACGCCTCATCCGTGGCAAGGTCGGCACCGTTGTCAGTGTCGTGGTCCAGCCGCATGGCAAGACCGCGACCCATACCGTCGCGATCACGCGCGACCAGATCCAGGTACCGTCGGTCCACGCCGAGGTGAAAGATGGAATCGATTACGTCCGTTTGGCCGACTTCGGGCAGACATCGTACGACGAAGTGCGTAAGGCGATGCTCGCCGGAAAAGCCAAAGGCGCACACGGCTACATTCTCGACCTCCGCAATAACGGCGGCGGCCTCCTCGAAGCGGCCGTCCAAATTTCGAGCCTCTTCATCTCCCAGGGCACGATCGTCTCGACGATCGACCGCGTCGGCAATCGCGACAGCAAAGGCGCGCTTCACGAAGCAATCGGCGCCACGCCACTCGTGATTCTCGTCAACAAATATACGGCGAGCGCGTCGGAAATCACGGCCGGTGCCGTACAAGACTATAAGGTCGGAACGCTCATCGGCACCAAAACTTTCGGTAAGGGCGTCGTCCAGAGCATCTACAATACGGCAGACGGTGGCGCGCTCAAGATCACGACCGCAAAATACGTGACGCCACTGGGCCGTGACATCCACCACAAGGGCATCGAGCCCGATATGATCGTCGAACAACCCGCCGAAGCGCCGATCATCAACACCCCGAAAGATCTCCAATTACAAGCCGCAAAAGCATACTTGCGGCGTATCGCGCGCAGGTGAGTGCATGATCAAACGAATCGCAACCGTCTTTGCGGCCGCCGCATTACTCGCAACGAGCACGCCAGGCGCGTCGCGCGCGTCGGGCCTCTCCAGCATCGAGAACAACGAGATCGAAATGTCGTTCTCGCTCCTGCAGTCCGAGTTTTATAAGAAAGTCGATCCGCAGGTCACGCTCGATGGCGCGCGTGCGAACATGCTCGCGTTTCTCGAAAAGCAGGGCGTCAAATCGCCGCGCGTCGCGCAACTCAAAGCCGTCGACGATCCCGCACTCAACGCGCGCGAACTCGAACGCGAAGTGAGCTCCGTCGTTGCGGCTTACGGGTCGAAGGTCGGCGGCAGTCGCACGCTGACGTACAGCGCGATTGCGGGCATGCTCTCATCGGTCAAAGATAAGTACACGACGTTTCTCACGCCCAAGGAATACGCCGATCTCAACGAGGGTCTCGATGGCGGAAACTTCAGTGGCGTTGGAATTTCGATCGCCGTCGATGAGAAGACGAAGCTCCTGGGCGTCAACGAAGTGATTCCGGGCGGCCCCGCAGAGAAAGCAGGCTTGCAGAGCGGCGATACGATCCTCACGATCGATGGCAAATCGACCAAGGGCCTCACGACCGATCAAGACGCGAAGCTCCTTCGCGGCGAGAAAGGTACGCAAGTGAAGCTCCTGATCGAACGGGCGAGCAAAGAGTTACCCGTCGTCGCCGTCACTCGCGATACGATCCATCAACCGAGCGTCTACTCGAAGCTCCTTGAGAACGGCATTGGCTACGCGCGTCTCACCGTCTTCGGATCGAACACCGCAAGCGAACTCACGACCGCGCTCACGAAGCTCCAGGCACAGGGCGCGAAAGCTTACGTACTCGATCTGCGCGATAACGGTGGCGGCTATCTCAACGCGGCGATCGAAGTGAGCTCGAAATTCATCCCGTCGGGTCCGATCGTTTCCGTCGAATCCAAGGGCGGTAGCAGCACGCAATACGACGCCGAAAATACGGCAATTCCCGCAAAGCCGCTCGCCGTACTCGTCAATCGATTCACCGCCTCCGCATCGGAGATTACGTCGGGGGCGATTCAAGACAACGGCGTCGGTCAACTCATCGGCGAGAAGACCTATGGCAAGGGCGTCGTGCAAACGATTCACCCGCTCCCCGACGGTTCGGCGGTAAAGATCACGAGCGCGCGCTATCTCACGCCGCACGGTCGCGACATCAATCTCATCGGCATCACGCCCGACATCACGACGGTCGAGCCGAAGTCTTCACGACTCGGCAATCCCGAGACCGATCCGCAGTTGCAATCGGCGATCACGTATCTCCAAGGGAAAATCGCCCAATCGTCTTCGTAGGCGAACGAATGAGGAAAAAGCACCGCGCGAAGCGAGTGCTTTTTTTTTTATTGCCGACGATCGCTTTCGCGACTATCGCGCGTACGTGCCGACGTAGGTGCCCTGCGCGAGGATGTGGCCGTTGAGGTTGAACGTCAGATACGCACCCGTCGTCGACGAGCCCGTTAGCCCCGCGATCGGGGCAGCGAGATCCGTCGCGCTAACCGAGAATTTATAATGATGCGGGCCGTCGCCGACCGGTGGGCACGGACCGCCGTATCCCGTCGCACCGAAGTCGGTGAGGCCGAACGTCGTTCCGTCCGCCGGCGTAGTCGTACCGAATCCGGCTGCAAGCGTCGTGACGGAGGCTGGGATGTTAAAGACGATCCAATGCCAGAATCCGACGCCCGTCGGTGCGTCGGGATCGAACTCCGTCACGACATAGCTCTTCGTCGTTGCCGGACCCGCCGTCCACGTGAGTTGCGGCGAGACGTTCTGACCACCACATCCCGAGAAGGCCGCGCTCGTCGGTTGCGCCGCGCCGTTGGCGAACGTCGCGCTCGAAATCGTAAGCGGCGGAACGACACCCGTCGTCGGTTGACGCAACACGGGGCCGCCGGGCGACGGTACCGCGACGGGTGCTTGCGGCGTTGACGTATTCGACGTGCTGCACGCGGAGAGCGCGAAGAGCCCGAGCACGGCGGATGTTCGAAGGGTGTTTATCATCATGCGATGCGATGCGCTTCGAGCGACTTACGAACCTGTCGCGGACGGCGTCGCGAACTTCGACCGGGCGTCGAACTCGTCGATGACTCGGTCGAGATCGATTGCGCCGAACTGCGAGAACGGCGTGAACGGTACACCACGCTCGTGCAGATATCGTTCGAGCGCGAGACCCGCCTTCGCGAAGGTGAGATCGGCTTCGAGTGCCCCGGCGTAATCGGATCGGCCGTCGCCGAAAAAAATGGTGCGGGTTCCCGCGGCTTTCGCCGCGCGAACGATCGCCGCTTTATCGGTGCCATTTCCATCGGCATCGCGAAATCGAATCGACCATCCCGTGGGTGCCGGATCGATCTCGTTTGCGATGATGGGGAGATCGCCGAGACCGATCGCGGCGAGACGATCGGCAATGATCGGGGCGATCCCCGAACTTACGATCGTAACCGGAATTTCGCGCGCCCGAGCGGACGCGACGAACGCTGCGAACGTCGGGTCAATGGCGATCTCCGAACGCAAGATCGCCGCGACTTCAGCGAAGGTCCCGCGGACATACGACGCCTGAAGTTGGAGGACGTCGCGCAAGGTCATCGAGCCGTCGTCGAGCCCGATCTCCGTGCGTTGCCAGGCGTCGTCGCCCGCAAATCGCTTTACGAGAATATCGAAGGTATCGAGATCCGTGATCGTCCCGTCGA
This sequence comes from Rhodospirillales bacterium, assembly GCA_025359485.1. Lineage (GTDB taxonomy): Bacteria > Vulcanimicrobiota > Vulcanimicrobiia > Vulcanimicrobiales > Vulcanimicrobiaceae > JANYGA01. Next base: position 12,483 of record JANYGA010000122.1, read on the forward strand.
AGTCGACGAAGACCGCCCACGCCGCGAACGGCGTAGGCGAAGCGTTCGATTGGGTCATCGTGCCTTAGGTCGCGCTTTTCTTACGCGACGTCGTCGCCTTCTTGCGCGCGGGTGCGGCGGCGGAGCCCGTGGCTTTCTTTTTCGCGGCGGCGGGTTTCTTCGCAGCCGGAGCTTTTTGGGGCGTTGCGTTTTCCGCAACGGCCTTCGGCTTGGGCCCACGTTTTGCAGGCGCAGCAACGATCGCTTCGGCCGCCACTGCGACCTTCGGCGGACGACCGCGACCGCGCTTGACTGCAGGCGCTTCCTCGGGCGAGGCGGCGGTTTTGGGTTTGGGTCCACGTTTCGCGGGAGCGGCGACGGCCGCGGCGACTGGTGCTGCGCTCGCAGCGACGGCGACCTTGGGCGGCCGACCGCGGCGTTTTGGAGCCGCTTCCGTCGAGCCCGTCAACGCGGCGACCGGAGCCGGGATGAACTCGAGCTGAACGGAGTCCGCTTTCCGAGGCCGACCACGACGACGCGTGGGCGTCACGATTTGCGCGGCCTCCTCGGGAACACGCAGGCTCCGTGGCGGCGCTTCGACCGCGACGGGCGCGGCCTTGCGGTCGAACCGCGCGATCGCACGATTGGGCTCGGGCGGAGCGGTCTTGCCGGTCGGTTCGGCCGCGCCACTTCCGTCGACGCGGAAGATGTGGCGATCGGGCATTGCAGCGCCCGGTGCGGGCGTCGTGCCGTCGGCTGCGGTCGCTGCGGCACCACCGCGTCCGCGACGGCGGCGGCGGCGGCGGCGACGGCGCACTTGGCCGTCGTCAGCCGTCGGAGCGCCGGGCGCGCCCGCCGGTGCCGTCGTGTCCGTTTCGTCTTCGTCGCCTTCAACGTCACCGTCGAAATCGCCGAGGTCCCCGGCAGCTGCGGCCGGGGCCGGCGTGCCGTCGGGCAGCGCCGTGAGCGCAGCCGTACCCGGCGCCGTATCTCCCGCCCCGCGACGACGGCGACGACGACGGCGACGCTTGCGATCGCCTTCGGGTCCGCCATAGCTCGCATACGCGCGGCCTTCGCCCGTCTCATCGACGCTCGCGTATTCCGGTACGGCGTGAATCGGCGTTACGGTCGCGAGCGGCGGCGCAGATGCGACGTGTGCGCGCGTCTCTTCGTCTTCAGCATCGGCTTCAGCCGAGGTCGAGATGCCGAGTGCCGGGCGTGCGCCCGCACCCTTCGCGGCTTCCTCGGCGAGTTCGAGGAGTTGTTCTTCCTGTTCTTCCGACGTGAGTGCGGGCTTACGACCGCGACCGCCACGACGACGACGCTTCTTCGCTTCCATCGGTAGCGCGCTCACGTTCGAACGCGGCTCGGCGAGCATCGTGCCCTCTTCGTCGATGTCGATGATCTTGATTTTGATCGTTTCACCGACCGCGTTTGCCGCGTTCTCGACTTCGACCAAACGATTGCCGACGATCGCGAGTGCCGAATTTGCATTGGGCAGACGCGCGTGCACGAGATCGACTTCGAGTTCGTCACCGACGCGCACGTTCGCGAGCGGCGCACTCGCGTCATCGACTTTCGCGAGCTGGTTTATGCGCGTGCGTTCGGGATGCAACGCCGCATCGACGCGGACCGCGATCTTCGTTTCGAGTTCGCGTTCGAGGCCGGCAAGTTCGTCTTCGTACCAGTATTCGAGTTGCGCTGCAACGGTTGGCGCCGTGATCACTTCGATCGGGAGACGTGTGGCATCGCCATTTTGATGTGCGTGGCCGAAGCGACGGATTTCGCGAAACGTTTCGATCGCGACGGATTCGGGCGACATCACCGAACCCAGACCGACGCAGGTGGGACACGCGCCGCGCAGCTGTCCGCCGAGATCTTTGCCGACGCGTTTGCGCGTAAATTCGAGCAAACCGAGCGCGGAGAACGATTGGATCGTCGTGCGCGTGCGATCTTTGCGCAGACCCGCTTCGAGCGTGTTGATCACGCGCGTGCGCGCGGCTTCGGTCGACATATCGATGAAGTCGCAGACGATGATGCCGCCGATATCGCGCAAGCGCACTTGGCGCGCGATCTCCGCTGCCGCTTCGATATTCGTCTTGACGATCGTGTCTTCGAGGTTCTTACCACCGGTGAATTTGCCGCTGTTGACGTCGATGACGGTCAGCGCTTCCGTCGTCTCGATGACGATCGAGCCGCCGGATGGCAATTTAATATTGGGCCGTAGTAATCGCTGCACTTCCTCATCAATTTTATAATCTTTGAAGAGCGAGCGGCCGCTATTGTAATGTTCGATGCGGTCGACGTATTGCGGCCCGAGCAGCCGCATGAAGTCGCGGACTTTTTCGAAGTCTTCCGCGTTATCGATGAGCACCTTATCGACTTCGGGCGTGATAAAATCGCGCGCCGCTTTGAAGACGAGGTTCATGTCTTTATGGATGAGCGACGGCGCGGGGGCGCGCTTGTAGCTCTCGAGGATCCCATGCCACATGCGGATGAGCACGCCGAGATCGGCGATGAGTTCCGCTTGGCTCACGCCGCCCGCAGCCGTGCGCACGACGGTCGCCATGCCTTCGGGGCGGATCATCTTCATGATGCCCTTGAGTCGGTTCCGCTCTTCGGCGCTCTCGATCTTCCGCGACACGCCCGAGTACTTACCGGTGGGCATGAGGATGAGATAGCGGCCGGGGAGAGAGATGTTCGTCGAGATGCGCGCGCCCTTGAGGCCGCGGGGCTCCTTAACGATTTGGACCAGGACGTCGTCGCCCTTGCTGATCTTTTCGTTGATCGTCCAGCCGGTGCGGCCTTGCGTGATCTCGACGTCGCCGATATTGAGCGGTGTCTTATTGATGTCGTCGACATAGAGGAAGGCGTTGCGACCGAGGCCGAGATCGACGAAACTCGCGCCCATTCCCGGGAGCACGTTCATCACTTTGCCTTTGTAGATCGAGCCGATGACCTTTTCTTCGCGTTCGAAGTAGATTTCGGCGAGCGCTCCGTCCTCTCGGATGGCGACCCGGTTTTCCCAGGGGTCGCTCGAGATCAGGATCTCAGTTGGCACGTAGTTGCCTTTCGGTAGGGGGCTCCGCGTTGTCTCGGGTGCCCGTTTTCAGTTGTGCCTGCTCGCCGGAATCGACGCGCGGCGCGCTCATGTCGCGACCGATGCGGAGATACCGCGGCGCGAGAGGAGCATTCTTCCGACATTCCGTGCTGCGAGCGCGAGCTATCGAAGCCGCGCGCACAAAAATCTTTAGCCGGATGAGCCGGAGGTTGGCCGGGGGGCAGCGACGGTCCTTTGCGGCCCCAAGCACGGATGCTCGTCACCTCCGCCGAAGGCCGAGCCCGATGCGAGACGAGGATGTGCGGCCATACCGCGTGCGCTGCGCCGAACGGCGAGCGGAACTCGCATGCGCCCTCGAGCGCATCGTGGCATATGCCGCCGCAACGCCGGATATTTCGAGCGTCATCGTTTTTGGGTCGTACGCTCGCGATCGGACGTCGCCGTGGAGCGATCTCGATCTCATCGTCGTTCGCGATGCCGGGCCTGCGGATCTCGTCGACGACGTCTATCGCGCGTGCGGCGTTCTGGGCGACGTGATCGGCGTGCGAACCGGCGATTTCCCCGATCGATTGAAAGCGACGCCGTTCGGCCGATCGGTGCTCGCCGAAGGTTGGAGCGCTTATGCACGTCCCGCTTGACGACCGCGTACAACGTTGGCTCGACCAGGCCGCAATAGACCTCGCGATCGCTGTTGAGGTGCGCCAGCGCTACGCGCATCAGGCTTGCTTTCATGCGCAGCAATCGGCCGAAAAAGTCCTCAAGGCGCTTCTCACACGCATAGCCGGCGACGCGATCCCGACGCACGAGCTCGAGCGTCTCATGCTGACGCTCGTAAAGCTCGACATCATCGTTCCCGACGACGTTCGCGCGCACGCGCGCTCACTCGACAAATTCTACATTTCAACGCGGTATCCCGACGCGCTTGGGTTTGCCGACGCGGCTCTCGCATATCAGCCCCGCGATGCCGACGCCGCAATCGAAGGCGCGCAGCGTGTCCGAGCGTGGTGCGATCGTGAACTCGCGATCGCGCGTGCGAGCGACGCTAATCCGCCCTAAGGCAATACTCGCAAATTTAATACGATGCAGGCAGAATGCACGCATGATCGACGACACGAAGCTGCTATCACCGTTCAACTCAACGGCCCGCTTCTCGTCGCGGGAAACGTTCCACTCGCGATGACGACAATTAACCCCGACGACGCAGGTGGGTCGTGGACGTGGACCGAGGGCCGCACGATCGACGCGGGAGAAAAGTACGCACTCTGCCGCTGCGGCCTCTCGTCGAAAAAACCGTTCTGCGACGGGACGCATGCAAAAGCGAAGTTTGATGGCACGGAGACCGCATCGCGCGCGCCGTTTCGCGAAAAAGCGGTTGTCACCGAAGGTCCCATGCTCGTTCTCGAAGACGTCGATGCGCTTTGCGCGGTCGCGCGTTTCTGCGATAACCGTGGCAAGATCTGGAATCTCATCGAGACGACGGGTGATCCGCAAACGCGCGCCATCGTCGAACACGAAGCGACGCACTGCCCCTCGGGACGGCTGGTCGTACGCGACCGCGCGACGGGCAACGCGGTTGAACCGACCTTCGCGAAATCGATCGGCGTCGTCGAAGATCCCGGCATGAAATGTAGCGGTCCGTTGTACGTGCGCGGCGGCATCACGATCACTGCAGCCGACGGCGCGCCGTATGAGACGCGCAACCGCGCGACGCTCTGCCGCTGCGGAAAATTGGCGAACAAGCCGTTCTGCGACGGCAACCACACCGACGGCTGGCAAGACGGCCTCGTGTGATGCCGTTGCTCGAAAGAGCGCGACGAAGACGTTACTCGTAAATTGAAAACAGCGGATCATATCGCCAGCAAAACCGAGCTCGCTTAAACGGTTGGGATACGTGCGATCTCGCATGATTCACAACGAGTTTGATTGGGAAACCTCCATGCATCGGTTGATCGATCGGAGGAATCGGTGAAGCTCGACATCTCGAAATTTGGCCGTTGGTCGCTCCTCAAACAACTTGGTTCCGATCGTCTCGGACTCGGAGCGGCCGTCCAATCGCAACGCTCCGCAACGCTCGTTTCGCGAACGCGCTCGGCCGACCGCGTCGTAAAATCGATCTGTCCGTTCTGCGCGGTCGGATGCGGCCAAAACGTCTATGTCAAAGACGAGCGGGTCGTCCAAATCGAAGGCGATCCCGATAGCCCGATCTCCCGAGGGCGACTCTGTCCCAAAGGCTCGGCGAGTCGGCAGATGGTGCAAAGCCCACGACGCGAGTTCAAGGTCAAGTATCGACGGCCGTTCGGCACGGAGTGGGAATCGCTCGATCTCGATCGTGCGGTCGACATGATCGCCGATCGTGTCATCGCCACCCGTCGCCAGACATGGCAAGATCGTGACGAGACGGGTGCGCTTCTTGCGCGGACGATGGGCATCGGCAGTCTCGGCGGCGCGACGCTCGACAACGAAGAAAATTATTTGATGAAGAAGCTCTACACGGGCCTCGGCATCGTTCAAGTCGAGAATCAAGCGCGCATATGACATAGCTCCACGGTCCCGAGTCTCGGGACTTCGTTCGGTCGCGGCGGCGCGACCACGTTCCAACAGGATCTCGCAAACTCCGATTGCATCGTCATCATGGGCTCGAATATGGCGGAGAATCATCCCGTCGGATTTCAATGGGTCGTAGAAGCTCGCGAGCGCGGCGCGGAAGTGATTCACATCGACCCGCGTTACACGCGCACGAGCGCGATCGCGACGATGCACGTGCCGCTACGCGTCGGTAGCGATATCGCGTTTCTCGGCGGGATCATCAACTACATCATCGCCAACGGACGCGAATTCCGGCCGTATGTCGAGCACTATACCAATGCCGCAACGATCGTCGACGAACGATTCGTCGACGCCGATACGAACGACGGTGTCTTCTCCGGATTCGATGAGGCGGAGCGATCCTACGACAACGCGAGTTGGCAGTACGATGGCATGGATCCGCATCCGTCCTCGGGTCAACGTAGCGGCGGTGCGGCGCGCGGCGAAGCGCACGGTGCCCACGGTGCCCCGCTCACGGGGAGCGCGCCACCGCATCGCGACCCCACGCTCCAACATCCGCGCTGTATCTTTCAGCTCTTAAAGAAACATTACGCGCGCTATACCCCCGAGATGGTCGCGAACGTATGCGGCGTTCCCGAGGCGCAGTTTCTCGCCGTCGCCGAAGCGCTCTGCCGTAATTCCGGCGCCGAGCGAACCACGGCATTCGCGTACGCGGTCGGCTGGACGCACCATACGACGGGCGTGCAATACATTCGCGCGGCAGCAATCGTACAGTTGTTGCTCGGCAACATCGGTCGCCCCGGAGGCGGGATCCTCGCGTTACGCGGGCATGCCTCGATTCAAGGCTCGACCGATATTCCCACGCTCTATAACATCTTGCCCGGCTACCTGCCGATGCCGCATGCCGCGATGCATCAGTCGCTCCAGCATTATGTCGATACGGTCTCGTCGAAGACCGGCTACTGGGGCTACACCAAAGAGTATATGGTCAGTCTCCTCAAAGCGTATTACGGCGATGCGGCGACGACGGCGAACGATTTCGGTTTCGCGTACCTCCCGCGCATCGACGGCGATCATTCCGTCTTCACCAGCATCGTCGGCATGATCGAGAAGAAGGTTCGCGGCTATTTTATCGTCGGCGAAAACCCCGTGATCGGGAACGTCAACGGAGGCATGCACCGAAAAGCACTCGCGAGTCTCGACTGGCTCGTGGTGCGCGACCTCTTCGAAATCGAATCGGCCTCGTTTTGGTACGATGGCCCCGAAATAGAATCCGGTGTGATGAAGACAAGCGAGATCGGGACCGAGATCTTCTTCCTCCCCGCAGCGGCACATACGGAGAAGAGTGGCTCGTTCACCAATACGCAGCGGCTCTTGCAGTGGCACCATCAAGCGGTGGAGCCGCAGGGTGACGCACGATCGGATCTTTGGTTCTACTATCATCTCGGCGTGCGCATTCGCGAGAAACTCAGGGACTCAACCGATCCGCGCGATCGCGCGATCCTCGACCTCGCGTGGACGTATCCGACCTCCGGCACAAACGCCGATCCCGATTCCGATGCGATCTTGCGCGAGATCAACGGCACGGGCGCCGATGGTAAAGAGATTTCGAGTTACACCGATCTGCGCGCCGACGGCTCGACGTCGTGTGGGTGCTGGATCTACGCAGGATGTTATAAAGACGGCATCAATGGGGCCGCACGGCGTAAGCCGGGATCGGAACAGGACTGGGTCGCGCGCGAATGGGGTTGGGCGTGGCCGGCAAATCGGCGGATCCTCTACAATCGCGCTTCGGCCGCCCCCGACGGCACGCCGTGGAGCGAGCGCAAGAAGTACGTTTGGTGGGATGCGGGTCAGAAGAAATGGACCGGCTACGACGAGCCCGATTTCATGCTTCACACACCTCCCGATTACGTGCCACCCGAAGGCGCGGAACGCGAGGAGACGCTCTCGGGAACGGACCCGTTCATCATGCAAGCCGATGGGGTCGGCTGGCTCTTCGTGCCCGACGGGATCGAAGATGGTCCGCTCCCCGTCCATTACGAGCCACAAGAGTCACCCGTAGAAAACGCGCTCCACCCGGCACGTCGCGGGAATCCCGCGCGGCAATTTTACGATCGCAAAGACAATCCGTACAATCCGCCGGGCGATGCGCCCGGAAGCGATCGCTTTCCCTTTACGATGACGACGTATCGCATCACGGAGCATCACACCACGGGTGGCATGTCGCGAAATGTACCGTACTTAAGTGAATTGCAGCCCGAGATGTTTTGCGAGGTGAGTCCGGAGCTCGCCGAACTGCGCGGGCTCGAACATGGCGGCTACGCGACGATCGTCACGACGCGCTCCGCGATCGAGGCGCGCGTCATGGTTACCAAGCGCATGCGGCCGCTCCGCATCGACGGCCGCACGGTCTACGATGTCGGCTTACCGTACCACTGGGGATCCAATGGCATCGTCACGGGCGATGCTGCAAACGAGCTCTTCGCGATCGTCACCGATCCTAACGTTCACATTCACGAGACCAAAGCCGCGACGTGCGATATCCGCCCCGGGCGTCGGCCGCGCGGCGCGGTACTCGCGACATTTCTGGAGGCACAGCGCACGTGAAGACCTTCGACGATACCGCAGCGACGGCGCAAGCCACGTACGACGTACCCGAAGACCGCATGGGCTTCTTCACCGACACGACGCTGTGCATCGGATGTAAAGCATGCGAAGTCGCATGCAAAGAGTGGAACGAACTGCAAGAAGACGGCTACAATTTTACGGCCGAATCGTACGACAATACGAGCGCCCTCGGTGGAAACACGTGGCGCCACGTCGCCTTCATCGAGCAACTCCCACGACCGGTCGGACCTGCGAACGATGCCGAGCCGCTCCCACCGATTCCGGAACTCGATGGCGGCGTCGCATCGCTTTTGGATCGCGATGCGAGCGTCGGACCGATGCAGTTCGATACCATGGGGCGCTGGCTGATGTCGTCGGACGTGTGCAAGCACTGCACGCGAGCCGCGTGCTTGGATGTCTGTCCGACGGGCGCACTCGTCCGCTCGGAGTTCGGAACGGTCGTCGTACAGGACGACGTCTGTAACGGGTGCGGGTATTGCGTGCCCGCGTGCCCGTTCGGCGTGATCGCCGAGCAGCCGCAGAGCGGTCATGCGGCAAAGTGCACGATGTGTTACGACCGTTTACGCGACGGCGAAAAACCGGCATGCGCGAAATCGTGTCCGACGGAATCGATTCAGTTCGGGAATCTCGACGAATTGCGCGCGCGCGCGGACGAGCGACTCGCAAACGTCGTCGCGCGTTTCCCAACGGCTCGGCTCTACGGAAACGACGAGGACGACGGCGTCGGTGGTTTCGGTGCGTTTTTCTTGCTTCTCGACAAGCCGCACGTCTACGGTTTACCGCCCGATCCCATCGTCACCACGCGCGATCTTCCAAGCATTTGGCGCACGACGGCGTACTCCGCGCTCGCCTTGAGTCTGCTCGTCGTCACCGCATCGATCGGAACGGGGAAAGCCTGATGACGACCCCGATGTCGTACTACGGTCGCCCGGTCATCAAGGCGCCCACGTGGCGTTGGTATATCGGCGCGTATCTCTTCGTCGGTGGTCTCGCCGGCGCATCGACCCCGATCGTACTCGCCGCACGCGCGACGCGAAACGATACTCTCGCGCGTGCGTCGCTCGGCGCCGCATGTGCGGGCATCGTGGTGAGCCCGATCTTACTCATCGCAGACTTACGCGATCCCAAACGGTTCATTAACATGTTACGCGTCTTTAAAATCACCTCACCGATGAGCGTGGGGTCGTGGATCCTGACGTTCTTCGGCGCGAACGTTGCGGTCGCGGCGGCGAGTGAATGGACGGGAATCGCAACACCGCTCGGACGTACGGCCGAAGTGCTCGCGGCACTCTCGGGACCGGCACTCGCCACCTACACGGCCGCACTGCTCGCCGACACCGCGGTTCCCGTCTGGCACGACGCACGGCACGAACTCCCATTCGTTTTCGCGGGCGGAGCGCTTGCGAGTGCGGCGTCGTGCGCGCTCATCTTCACACCCATCGCGGATGCGAAGCTCGCGCGTCGACTCGCGACGCTCGGCGCGATCGTCGAATTCGCAACTCTCGAACGCATGAAGAAGCGCCTCGGCCCGCTCGTCGGCGAGCCCTATCGGCTCGGCGGTTCGAGCCGCTACAAACAGATCGCACGCATGACCTCCGCGCTCTCACTTGCGTTGATGCGCGGCGCGAAAGGCAATCGTACGCTCGCGATCGCGAGCGGTCTCCTCGGAATCACGAGCGCACTTTGCGAACGCTTCAGTATTTTCGAAGCGGGCAAACTCTCGGCGAACGATCCCAAATATACGGTCGCGCCGCAACTCGCGCGACGCGCCCAGCGTGAGGCCCAGGCGAGCTAACATCGATGTTCGGACCGTGGCGATTCGACGCGCTTGCCGTAGCGTCGGCAACGCTCGCGATCGCCGCATATACGGCGGGCCTCGTGCGTTTACACCATCTCGGTCGTCCGCGGTGGCCGAGGACGCGCACGCTTTGGTTCGCGTGCGGAATCGCGATGGGACTCTCGGCGATCGAATCGCCGCTGGAAGCCGCGGGCGAACGCGCTTTCACACCACACATGGTGCAACACCTCATCCTTACGAGCATCGCGGCGCCACTCGTTCTGTGCGGCGCGCCGCTGCTGCTCTTTCTTTCCACCGTTCCGACGCGCGTCGCGCGCCGTGCCGTCGCATGGCTGCGCGGCCCGGTCGGACACGCCCTCGCCTTTCCGCCACTCGCATGGTCATCGTTCATTGCGACGCTGTGGCTCACGCATATGACCGGCTTCTTCGAAGCTGCGCTCGAACGCGAATCCGTGCACGTGCTCGAGCACGCGCTCTATTTCGGTGCGGCGCTGCTCTTTTGGTTTCCGATCGTCACGATCGGGCCGACACCGTGGTCGACGCGAGCGTTCGCGTATCCGCTGCGAATGGCGTATCTGCTCTTAGCGATGCCAGCGCAAGTCGCACTTGGGTTCGCGATCTACACCGACCGACACGTGCTCTACGCGACGTACGTCGCGCGTGGACTCGAAGATCAACGCAACGCGGGCGAGCTCATGTGGGTCGGCGGCTCGTTGCTCGCGATGGTTCCGCTCTTGCTCGTCGGTGCCGCGTGGGCGCGCTCGGAAGAACGCGCCGCGGAGCGCGCCGACGTGCTCGCAGCCATTCGTCAGTCGTCCTCGTAAGCGCCGATCCGTCGACCGTCGGCTTTCGTCCCGGTGAAATAGACGATCCAAAACAGCATCCCGATGCCCGCGAACGCTGCGACGAAGCCCTCCGCGGGCGGACCGAGATAGTCCATAACCGTACCACCGTACGTCTGCGGCGTCGTCGCGAGATAGCGCACGTACGTCGCGAGTGCGTCGATATCGGTTGGCGAAAGTTGCGCTTGCGTGAATCGTGGCATGACGCCGGGTCCGAAGCGAATCGCTTCACCAATCTGCGTCGGTGTTGCGTTCCATAACGGTAACGCGGTCCATCCGCCGCCGGCCGTCGCACCCTGCGCGCCCACACCATGGCACGCCTCGCAGTTGCTCTCGAAGAGCGAGCGTCCGGCTTGGAGCCGACCTTCGTCGAGCACGACGTGCGGGATCGGAATCGATCGCGTGGCGCGAGCGCCGACGTAGCGATCGAGCGCCGCGATCTGTCCGGTGTCGAAATGTGGGCTCATGTGGTTGGCTTGCGTACCCGGAATCGCGAGCGGCATCCGGCCCGTCGTCATATAGAAATCGACGCCGACGCCGCCCGAGCCCATGAGCGACGGGCCGGACTTCGTTCCCCGCAGGTCGGCACCGTGACAGCTCGTGCAATGCACGTCGTACAGGACCGTACCTTCGTCGAGATGCGCCGCGCGCGAACCCGTGCCGTGCGTTCGGACCGAAGGCGGAATGCCGTCGACATACAGCCCGGCGGTATCGGGCGCGCGATGTGAGGGCACGCGCGGCTGCTCGGCGGAATCCGCGCGCGCGGCAGGTGACGTCGTCGCCACGACGCACATGACGAACGCAAACGTAAAAACTGAGAACCCGATCGCACGGCGCCTCACGATGGCGTCGCTTTTTTATGATCGATGTCGAAGCCGCCATCGGCGTTCCGCGTCAGCGAAGCACGTCGGATCTGTCGCTTCCCGGCGAGCGTTTCGAAGCGGGCGCGCAGATCGAATCCGATCGCAACGGCGATGAGCCCGAAGACCGGTGGAGCGATGATGAGTGCGATGCGATACGCGTACATCGCTTTCTCGACTTCGACGTGCAAGAGCTTTGCCTGAATGTCGTCGCTCCCGGCGAACCCCAAAACGGTTGCGAAGGTGATGACCGCAACGCCGAGGCCCAATCGCCATGGCGTTTCATACGGCATCGTGACGATATTGTGCGCGTCGCGATCGCCCGTGATCTTGCGTTCGAGAAACGGCCAAGCGAGCATACCCCCGAAGAGCGCGCCCGGTAAAACGACGCCGCTCCAAAACAGCGGGGAGATCGTGTGTCCGAAGAGACGCACGGCGAGCGCGGGTCCCAGACGTAACGATCCGTCGAGCCACGCGACATACCAATCGGGTTGCGCGGGCGAAGCGACCTTCCACGGATCGTAGGGTCCGTACATCCAGATCGGATTGATCGTAAAGAAGCCGCCCAAAAGCGCAACCACGCCGATCGTTGCGGCGAAAAGACCGATCGATTTCATTGCGTAGTACGGCCAGAGCGTCGAGCCCACGACGTTGCGTTCCGTGCGCCCCGGCCCCGCGAATTGCGTGTGATGCTGGCGCCAAACGAGACCGAGATGCAACGACATGACCGTGATGATGAGCAAAGGCACGAGCCACACGTGTGTGATGAAGAGGCGTTGGGTCATTTCGTGCGTCGGAAACGGGCCGCCGAAGAATCCGAACGCGAGCCACGTACCGACGAACGGGATCGATTGCGCGACCGAATACGCGATGCGCAGACCGACACCAGAGAGCAGATCGCCGGGCAGCGAATAGCCCGTGAACCCCGCACCGATGCCGAGCAAGAGCAGCAGCACGCCGAACGTCCAGTTGAGGTCGCGCGGCTTACGAAAGGCGCCCGTGAAAAACACTCGGCTCATGTGCAAGACGATCGCGCCGATGAAAACGAGCGCCGACCAATGATGCATCTGCCGGATCAGGAGACCGAGCGGCGCTTCGAACGAAAGATACAGGACCGAAGCATATGACGCCGGCACCGAACGCCCGGAGAGCGGCGCGTAGACGCCGCGATAGATCGTCGCGTGGTCGGAGTCGTTAAAGAAGAACGCGACGTACGTCCCCGTCAATAGCAGCACGACGAAGCCGTAAACACAGATCTCTCCGAGCATGAACGCCCAATGGTCGGGAAAGACTTTGTCGAGTGCCTTTTTTAGGAACGACGACGAACCGATGCGTTCGTCGAGTGCTCCGACCAAACGCCGAACGATCATGCGCGTTCCCAGTAGCCCGGGCCGATCGGTTCGGGATAATCGCCGAGTGCGTGCAACGTCCCATCCGGCGCGATCGCGATCGGCAACTGTGGAAGCCCACGCGCGGCCGGCCCGAAGATGCGCCCGCCTCCCGTTCGCACGTCGAACGTCGATTGGTGACACGGGCAGAAGAGTTGGCGCGCCTTAGCACGATAGAGCGCCACGGGACACCCCGCGTGCGTGCAAACTTTGGAAAATGCGAGCAAGCCTTGCGGCCCCCACGTCGCACGCGCGGGGGGAAGCGCGAGTTCCGCGGGCGGCACGCGCACGAGCACCGTCGCATCGTTCGCCATCTCATCGATAAATTGCGGGCCCACGCGGCCCTCGGGAAAAACCGTGAGGATCGAATCGTTCTCGAGATCGCTCGCACGGACGGCCGTGCCATCTTCGCGGACGAGACGAATGCCAAATTTCCACGACGTATGCGAGAGTTGGTCGATCCCGGTAAGCCGTGGCGCGAACGATCGCAGCGGAAAGAGTGCGCCGACACCGAGCGCCGCGATAGCGCCGCCAAAAAGACGAACGAGCCACGTCCGTCGGCCGACGATCGCGTCTGCACCCGCCAGCAACGTCTGCGCGGCGGCATCATTTTTCTCTTCGCCAGACGGTAGCGAACCGCGATCTTCGATCGACACGCGCCCCGGCATGAGGCGGCGTTCCCAAACCACCATCGCGGCGGCGAGCGATCCGAAACCGAGCACGAGCATCGCGGCGGCGAGTTGGATCTGCGCACCGAGTGCGTACACGGCCGCGAACACACCGCCGCACAGCATCGCGACGACCAAGAGTATCGCGACGAGCAACTCGAGTTTTCTCACGCGACGTACCACTCAACGAACGACATAGATCGATCCCCAAATCAGCAACCAGACGAGAAAGACGAAGTGCCAGTAATACCCGATGGCTTCAACGCCCGCGCGACGGTCGCGTTCGAGCGCGGTCGTGCGCATCGCGCCGAAGAGCACGAGCATCAACACGACGCCGATCGCGACGTGGAGCATATGAAAGCCCGTCATCACGTAGTAGATCGAACCGTACGCGTGCGAATCGACCCCAAACGTCAGCTTCGACCACCCCTGCATGCTCAGCAGAAGAAATGCGGACCCGAGCACGATCGTCGTGCCGAGCCACATCCGCGCGGCGAGGAACGCCTGCTTTGCGATGTGGTGCGTGGCGAAGAGCATCGTCAGGCTCGAAAGCGCGAGTAAGCCCGTACTCACCGCGCCTCCGAGTTCGTCGAGTCGAACGCCCCCGGGTGGCCACACGGCATCGATCGCACGAAAGTTGAAATACGCCGCGATGAGCCCGCCGAAGAGCATCAGATCTTGCGCGAGAAAGAGCACGACTCCGAAAATGAGCGGATGCGTGCGTAGCGCGAGTTCTCGCGAAGAGACGGGGCCGCTCAAGCGCTGCGAACTGCGCGCGTGGAAACGTGCAGTCTTCGCGTTCACGTGCTCTCCACGATGAGAAAGCGCGCCGCGAATGCGACCATGGCGGCTCCGCAGAGCGCGACGATCCACGAGATCCCGGGAAGAAACGCGAGACCCAGGAGCACGAGCGTGCATCCCACCGCCGCGACGATCGGCCAATAACTCTCGAACGAAAAAACGCCCATCACTTCGCCCTCGACATCGGCCGGCGTCATCTCGACGTGATCGCTCGCGAGATCGGATTCGCGCTCGGCGATGAGGATATAACTCGTGAAGAGAATGAGCGCGGCGGCCATCGTGGCGAGCATGATCACGCCAACCGCATCGTGCGTCGCCCACCCGTATGCCGCCGCGATGCCGACGGCGAAAACGAGTGAGGAGAGGAAAAGCCGTACGCCGATCTTCATCGCAGCGTTCCCCGTGCGACATCGGGATGATTGAGATCGAAGGTCGGGCGCTCCGAACGAACGGCCGGAATGGTATGGAAGTTGAGTTCCGGTGGCGGCGAGCTCGTTGCCCATTCGAGCGTGTAGGCATCCCACGGATTCTCGCCCGCGCGTTTTCCGATGAAGAGCGACGCAAAAACGTTGACGATGAAGACGGCGACGGCGACGGCTTGAATCGCGGCACCGAGCGTCGCGATGCTGTTGAGATCCGACCAGCCCGGGAGATCGGGATAGGTATACACGCGGCGCACCATGCCCATCACACCCAAGAAATGCATCGGGAAGAACGTCACGTTAAATCCTACGAAGAGCAACCAAAAGTGCCACTTCCCGAGACGCTCGCCGAGCATGATCCCGAACATTTTCGGAAACCAGAAATAGAACGCGGCGAATAAGGCGAACAGGCTCCCGCCTCCGAGCGTATAGTGGAAGTGTGCGACGAGAAAGTAGCTGTCGCGCGCTTGAAAATCGAGTGGCGGTGAGGCGACCATCACGCCCGTCACGCCACCGATGAGAAAATTTAGCATGAATCCGATTGCAAAGAGCATCGGCGTCGGAAACACC
>JANYGA010000170.1 GCA_025359485.1 Rhodospirillales bacterium
GACGACGCGCACGTCGATCTCCGCGGCCTCGTCACGCTCACCAATACGACGGGCACGACTTTTCCGAACGCGCACCTCCAACTCGTCGCCGGAAACGTCGGTGCGCCACCACCCGCGTACGCATCGCTCAAGTCGATCGGACGCGCGAGTAACGAGGTCGCGCCCGCGCCGCAATTCGCCGAACAAAATTTCTTCGAATACCACCTCTACACGCTCTCGCAGCCGACCACGATCGCTAGCGCGCAGACCAAACAAGTCGCGTTGCTCTCCGCGCACCGCGTTCCGATTCACAAAACGCTCGAAGTGCGCGGGTCGGGATATTATTATTCCAATGCCAACGCCGATCTCGGCGCGAAGCTCAAAGTCGGCGTGTACGTGACGTTTGCCAACAGGGGTGGGGATCTCGGAATTCCGCTTCCCGGCGGCATCGTACGGCTCTATAAGAACGATACGAATGGAACGTCGCAATATCTCGGCGCCGATCGTATCGATCACACGGCGAAAAACGAAGACGTGCGACTCCACGTGGGCGAAGCGTTCGACGTGACGGCGAGCAAGAAGCAGACGTCGTTCGAAACGCCCGCGCGCTGTTCGTATCGCAGCGCCTACGACGTTCGGATCGCCAATGCGAAACCGGTGCCGCAAGACGTGCTCGTCGTCGAACCGATTCCCGGCGTATGGACGATCGAAGATGAATCGCTGCCGCATACGAAGACATCGAGTGCGACGGCGACGTGGAACGTTCACGTCCCCGCTAGCGGATCGACGACGCTCAAATATACGGCGCAAACGCGGCTCTGCTTCTAGCGCGCGATCAGCGCGGTCGAACGAGGTCGTCGACGATCGCTTCGAGGTGTCGCAATCGATTGCACGTTTTCGCCACGGTGCACAGCGGGAGATACCGCAACATTTCGGAGTCGTCCATACGCCCAAGCAACGCGATGTTCGGGATTGAGCCAGATCGCGCGGCGCGCGCGCTGCGCGATCCGTGCGACGAGATCGAGACGTGGATCGGCGTGATTCGTGCGCCCGTTCCCAAGGATGACGACCGTCGTTTTGCGATCGACGGCGTCGCGATAGCCGTCGGTGAAATCGGCGAAGGCGCGCCCATAATCCGACGAGCGCATGCCGACGGCTTGCATCACCGACGTGAAAGCATCGTCGATCGACTGGTGGCGCACGATCTCCGTCACTGCGACGAGCGGCCCCGAGAATGCGAACGAGCGCACGTGGGCGACATCCTCGCCGAGTGCGTGGATGAAGAGCAAGAAAAATTGCGCGAGGGCCGCGACGCTGCCGCTTACATCGCAGAGCGTGCCGCGGCTCGCGCGCAACGTCGCGCACCGCGCGTTCGCGCTCCCCGAGAAAATCGGCCGCGCGTCGCTGCTGTGGATCGTCCGACGCGCGGAGCCGCGCGATCGCGGCGCCGAGTGCGGGGAGGTCGAGTCGATCGAGGAGGCGCTTGGTGAAGAGCGAGGTTTGCGTGAAGAGTCGGATCGCATCGACGTTCGCGTCGGCCGCGGCGGCGTGGAGATCGCGAACGAGGGCGGCCCGATCGTCGGCGAGCAAGATGGGCGCGAGCGTGGACTCCGTGATCGCCGCTGCGATTGCGGGCTATGCGAAATCGTCCCACGCCGTCGCGCCCGCGCAGCCGAAATAGCGCGCGAACGCGAGATCGAATCGCTCGCGTTCGGCGTCGCTGCGCGCGAGCAACCTTCGCAGGCTCGCGTGCACGGTCTCGCGATCCGCGTACCCCGTCGCTTGGAGCGCCGCGAAGACGTCGAGCGCGTCGCCTGGAACGATGCCGAGACCGGCACCGCGCGCGATCGTTAAAGAAGTCGAGGATCAGCTAGCGCACGAGCGTCTCGATCTGACGCGCGGTCGCTTCGATATCGCTTTCGTATTTGAGTAGGACGTTGAGCGTCTCGCTGATCGACGGCGACTTGCGAAGCTCGAGCGTGCGCAGGCGTTGGACGAACGCCACGAGATGCGCGCGCAACGTGGCATCGAGGCCGGGCACGCGCGAGTCGAGGATACGGAAAATCGGAGAGCAACTCGAGGAGAAACGCTTCGAATTCCTGATCCCGCCGCGTTCAAGCCTGCCGCGACGGCATCGATGCGGATTCGTTCACGGGACGACGACGATGCCCCGACCGGTCTCCACGCTCCCGATCACGGCTCCGAGTGCATCGGGTTCGCGCAAGCCCTCGAGCAGCGCGTGCAATTCGTCGGGTCCGACCGAGATCAACAAACCACCGCTGGTTTGTGCGTCGCTAAAGAGCACTTGCAGATCATCGGGCACGCCCGCTTCGAAGGTCGTGAACGCGGCGTGTTCGTGCGCATTCGCGCGCGACCCACCGGGCGAGATACCGACGACGACGAGTTCGCGAGCGAGTGCGTACACGGGTACTTGCGCGGCGGAAATGCGGAAGCGCACGCCACTGGCATGCGCCATTTCGTGACCGTGGCCGAGGAGGCCGTAGCCCGTCACGTCGGTTGCAGCATGTACGCCCGCAGCGATCATCGCGGTTGCGGCTCCGGCGTTGAGCGTCGTCATCCACCGGATCGCATCTTGGATCTGCGCGACGTCGACGGCGCCTTTCTTGAGCGCCGAACCGAGCACGCCCGTGCCGAGGGGCTTCGTGAGGACGAGCACGTCGCCGACGCGCGCGCCGGCGTTGGTGATGATGCGATCGGGATGGATCGTGCCCGTCACGGCCATCCCATATTTAGGCTCGTCGTCCTTAACGGTATGGCCGCCGAGAATCGAGACGCCGGCCGCGCGCGCGACATCGGCTCCGCCTGCGAGAATACGCGCGAGCGTCTCGGGTCCGAGCTCTTCCATCGGGTACGTCGCGATGTTGAGTGCCGTAATCGGCGTGCCGCCCATCGCGTAGATGTCGGAGAGGGCGTTGGTCGCCGCGATGCGGCCGAAATCGTACGGATCGTCGACGATCGGCGTGAAGAAGTCGACGGTCTGCACGAGCGCGAGATCGTCGCTCAAACGAAACACGCCCGCATCGTCGCTCGTGCCGAAGCCGAGCAGCATGCGTGGGTCGGTCGATTGGGGTAAATCGCGCAACACGTGCGCGAGGTCGGCGGAGCCGACTTTACTCGCTCAACCACCGCCCGACGTGATCGCCGTCAATCGGATTTTCTCCCCGGGGTGCACTACCGCGTCTCGCTTTCGAACATCGTCGTTCGGTCGCTTGCGTGCGCGAGTGGCACGACCCTTGCCGCTTCGCGCGCGCGGTGGCGGTATGGTACGATATCCGGCAATATGGCGAAGCAATTGCTCTTCATACCCGGCCCCGTCACGTGCGCGCCCGCCGTGCTCGAAGCGATGGCGCGGCCGATGATCGATCATCGCGGCCCTGAGTTTGCGGGACTGCTCGAACGGATCGCGACGGGCATGAAACCGATCTTCGGCACTACGAGCGACGTCGTGGTTGCGGGTAGCTCGGGCACGGGCGGCCTCGAAGCGGCGGTCGCCAACCTCTTCTCACCCGGCCAGAAGGTGCTCTCGTGCCCGGTCGGCGTCTTCGGTAAGCGGTTGGCGACGATCGCTTCGCTGTACGGGCTCGACGTCGAATTCATCGAGACGCCGCTTGGTTCGGGGACCGATCCCGCGAAGCTCGCCGCGCGTCTCGCGGCCGACACGAAACACGAGATCGCGGGCATCATGCTCACGCATAACGAGACGTCGACGGGCGTGCAAAACGATATGGCCGCGCTCGCAGCCGCGATCGGCGATCATCCGGCTTCCGTCGTCGTCGACAGCGTGAGCGGTCTCGGCGCGTCGGAATTTCTCATGGACGCGTGGGGCTTCGACGTCGTCGTCACCGCGTCGCAGAAGGCCCTTGCCGTGCCGCCGGGCATGGCGATGATTGCGGTTAGCGCGCGTGCGTGGGAGCGCATGGGACATGGTAAAGAACCGAAGTTTTATTTCGATCTGCGCAAAGCACGCGAGTTCGCGTTGCTCGGCCAGACGCCGTGGACCCCGCCCGTCTCCATCGCCTTCGCACTCGACGTCGCAATCGAACGCTATCACGCGGAAGGCGCGGCGAGCGTGTACGCGCGTCACGCGCGCTATTCGGCTGCGATCCACGCGTTCGCGGATGCGTCGTGCGTGCACGTGTTCTCTCAACCCGGCGCCCACTCCGTAACGGTGACGTCGATGCACGTTCCCGCGGGCCTCGAAGCGGCAAAGATTCGCACGGCGCTGCGGGACGAGCACGATATCGTGCTCGGTGGCGGACAGGCCGAACTCAAAGGGAAGATCGTGCGCATGGGCACGATGGGCGATCTCACGCACGACGACATGTTGCGCGGCTTCGATGCCTTCGAATCCGTCCTGCGCGCGCAGGGCCACGCGATCGATGCGGGTCGCGGCACGGCGGCCGCGCGCGCGACCCTCGAAGGCGCAATCCTCGCTGGGAGCCGATGACGCGGCTCCTGGGGTGACTACACGCGGTGGCGGGCGAAAAGTTCGGTTGCGAACGGTTTGACGAACGGTGGTAACGCGAGGCGAAGCGTAGCGTCGATCTTTTTGTTCGGCTGTTGCAAATACGCGATCGCGCGCGATTGATGGAGATCGTCGCGGATCGTGGCCGTGAGCGGGAAGAAGAGCGCGACGAAGACGATCGCCCAACAAAAGACGAGCGCTTTCGCGAACCCGACGATCGCACCGAAAAGTGCGTTGACGGTGCTGATGATCGGAAGTTTCGCGACCGTCGCGAGCGCCATGCCGATCGCGTAAACGATCGCATAGGCGGCTGCCGCGTAGAGTAGCAGCCCCGTAATGTGCGCGCTGGCACCGCCCATGTGCGTACGATCGTTGATCCACACGTCCCACGTCCCGCGATACGCGAAGCCCGCAGCGATCGCGA
>JANYGA010000176.1 GCA_025359485.1 Rhodospirillales bacterium
TCCAGTTCTCGAAGCGCTAGACTCCGGTCTCGTTCGAATGGAAAGAGTCCCGCGAACCCGCGGGGCTCTTTTTTGCGTGTCTCGTGCGAGTCGCTATGCGATCGTTTTAACGACGCCGCCATCGACGCGCACCGACGAGCCGTTCGTCGCCGACGCGGCGGGCGTGCAGAGATACGCGATCATGTTCGCGACTTCGCCGACGGTCGTAAAGCGCCGTAATAATGACGTCGGTCTCGCCGTGCGGAAGAACTCGCGCTCCATCGTCGCCGCGTCGACGCCGCTCCGGTCGGCCATCTGCTTCACGAAGGATTCCACGCCTTCCGAACTCGTCGGCCCGGGCAAGACGCTGTTGACGGTGATACCCGTGCCTGCGACGGTCTCGGCAATCCCGCGAGCGACCGCGAGTTGAGCCGTTTTCGTCATGCCGTAATGCACCATTTCGACGGGGATATTGAGCCCGGATTCACTGGAGACGAAGATGATGCGACCCCAATTCGCTTCGCGCATACCGCCGAGATACGCGCGCGATAATCGTACGCCGCTCATCACGTTGGTCTCGAAAAATCGCATCCAATCGGCATCGGGAATTTTCTCAAACGGTTTGGGTTCGAAGATTCCGAGATTATTGACGAGAATATCGGCGCGCGGATGCGCGGCAACGAGCGCATCGCAGCCGGCCGCGGTTGCCAGATCGAACGCGGCGCCCGAAAATTCGACGCCCGGGTGGGCAACGCGGAGCGTTGCGAGCGCGGCATCGACGCGCGCGGGCGTACGGCCGTTGACGATGACCGACGCGCCGAACGCGGCGAGTTCGCTCGCGACGGCATAGCCGATCCCGGCCGTGGAGCCGGTAACGAGTGCGAGGCGACTGCGAAGAGAGAGATCCATGGATGCGTCCTTCGACCGAGCGCTAACGATCTTTTGGAAAAACTTCCAAAAGCGTGAAGCTACCGTCGATCATGACGCGGTGCGGCTTTGGATCAGGTACGTTTTGGAATAACGCCGTGTCGAGCCATAGCGCGTGTGTGGTGGGATCGAGTGCCATCGTTCGCGCGAGCGGTCGCGTCGCAATCGTCGCGAGCACGGCGTAGGATGCGGGCGCGTCTTCATGGGCGACGGTGACGGTGCCGTCGCCACCGTTGGAGCTAAACACGCGCTGCGTCCCCGCATCGAAAGCGATTGCGTCGCTGCCGTCGCCGATCGGAACCGTCGTGACGATCGCTCCCGTCTGCGCGTCGACGACGGTCATGAGTTTGTTGCTGCAGCCCACGAAGAGGCGGTGATGCACCACGTCGATCGCGAGGCCCGAAGGACCATCGCATGGTGCGAGCGGCCACGTTTTCGTAATCGCGTTCGTCTTCGCATCGATCGCAACGATCTCGTTCTTATCCTCGATGTTATTGTAGATCGTTCCGTTGCCGTCGTGAACTGCGAATTCCGGGCGGCCGGGTAAGGCGATCGTCGCCACGACCGCATCGGTCCGCGCGTCGATCACGGTCGCATCGTTGCTCCGTCCGTTGAACGTGAGCACGTGCTTCGTCGTCGGTTCGTACATGATGGCATCGGGGATCTGACCGGGAATCGCGATCTTCGTTTTCGTCTTGAGTGTCGCGAGATCGAAGACCGTGACGCTATTGTCGCGACCGTTGCTCGTAAAGCCGAGGCCGAGATCTTGCGCGATTGCGATCCCGTGCACGCCCGGCGTTTCGGTGATATCGCCGACCGTTTTCGCGTCCTTCGTATCGAAGACGGGTACGTGGCTGCCGCGCGAAACGAAGAGCCGATGTCGCACGTCATCGAAGGCGAGGTAATCCCAACTTCCGTCGCCGCCGTAACCCGTTGCAAAGGTGCGCGTGGCGTATTGCGGTGTCGCGGCGCGCACGAGCGACGGAGCACCGATGCATGCGGCGATGCTCGCGACGGCGGTAATGAGTGCGAATGAGACGCGAATTGGAGTGCGCATGCTCGTCGTCTACGCGAACGACGCGTCGGCGCCTTTTAGATCGGTGTCTTCGATTCGTCGGGAAAGATCGCGTACGTCGGGACGAGATCTTCGCGTCCTTTGATGCGTGCGGCCAGGCGATGGCTGCGCCTGGTGATGTTTCCCGCCGCCGCGATCGTCGCTTCGTCGCAATAGATCGCGCCCGCCGGCGCCGCGCTCTGCAATCCGCTCGCGAGGTTGACCGCGTCGCCGATGACGGTGTAGTCCATGCGTTGCGCGCTTCCAAAATGTCCCGCGACGACGTCGCCCGTCGCGAGGCCGATGCTGATCTCGAGCGTGTAATCGAGCCGCTCGCGCAAGCGCGTCACGACGTCGTGCAAGGCGATCGCAGCGGCCACGGCACGCGACGCGTCGTCGCCTCGCACGCGCGGCGGCCCGAAGACCGCCATGAGGCCGTCGCCGTAAAACTTATCGAGCATCCCGTCGTGAGCGAAGACGATCTTCACGGCTTCATCGAAATAGGTATTGAGGATTTCGACGACGCGTTCGGCGGGGAGGCGCGATGCGAGCGACGTGAAGCCGCGGATATCGGCGAAAAACATCGTCGCGCGGCTACGTTCGCCGCCGAGTTTGATCGAGGCCGGGTCGTTCATTAAGGACTTAACGACATGCGGCGCGAGGTAACGCGAGAACGATGCCTCGACGCGCGTCGCTTTTTCGACTTGCACTTCGTGCGCGATTTCGAGGCCGCGTTGTTTGGTGACGTCGGTGACGATCATCGCGACGCCCTTGCCTTCGGGACTCTCGAGCGGTGAGAGTCGCATTTCGAGCACGAGCGGCGTTCCATCGTGGCGCGTCGCATCGACCTCGGCGCGCAGTGCCACGGCGCCGCTTTCGAAAAACGTCTCGAGGAGTTCGGGGAATTCGGGAATGACGGCGGCGAGTGCGAATGCGGCCTTACCGTTCATCGCTTCGCTCTTGATGCCGAACGTCGTTTCGGCCGCGCGATTGAACGTCGTGATTTCGCGATGCGGCGAGAGCGTGATAACGCCGTTTGCGATCGCTTCGAGAATGCGCGTTTGGAATTGTTGGAGCGACGAGATTCGCGCGACGCGATCGCGTTCGTCTTCGAAGAGTCGCGCGTTCTCGATTGCGAGCGCGGCATTATAGGCAAATGCTTCGAGCATCTCGCGATCGCACGGCGCGAAGAGATTCGGCCGCGACGACGAGTCGAGGTAGACGACGCCGATGGTGCGTTCGCGGATGCGAAGCGGGACGCACGCAATCGATCGCGCGTCGCCGGTCGTCGGGCTCGGCAGGTCGTGCCAGCGCGGATCGGTGAGTGCGTCCGACGTGAAGATCGCTTCGCCCGTGTCGAGGGCATGATCGACGAGCGCTTGCGGCGGTCCTAGCGCGTTGGGTCGCGCGGTCGCGTTGCGTGGCGCGGCGACGAAATGTCCCTCGCGTAAGATGAGAAATCCACGCTCGGCACTCATGATCTCGACCGCAAGATCGAGTGCATGCCCGAGGACGGCATCGAGATCGAGCGAGGCATTGACGAGATAGGCCGCTCGCGCGAGCCGACGACTCTTTGCACGCGCGGCGGGATCGAGATGACGACACAGTTCGTCGAGCGCGGCGCTCGCACGAGCGTCGGCCCGTAATTCTGGAAACGAACGTAGCGTCGCGAGCGCGTCGCTAAGGACGTGCTCGTCGGGCGAAGGCTCGTGCTCGGTGATCACGAGGTGGCCAGACGAGGTGTGTAAAGCATCGTATATCACTATTACCTTCGGCCGAAAGGCGCCCGAAGGTTAATCGCAGCCGCCCCGTCATGATTTCGTCGCAAGCCGGACACACCGAGCGCGCATGATCTGGTGTATGGAGCCGATACCGACCGATCTCGCCCGCGCCGCGCTCGATGCGCGCGAGCGCCTCACGGGTTTTGCCCGCACCGCCGCCGCCAACACCGCGCCGGGATCCGCCGGCCAATCGATGGCGGCGGCTGCACGGGCCGCAATCTTTAGCGACGCGTTGCTCGCCGCCATGCACGCGCGGCTGCAAGAGCTCAAGAGCATCGCAAAATGACCGAGTTCGATATCCTACGTTCCGCATCGGCCGGCATGGATGCCCAGCGCTCGGCGCTCGATCTCGCGGCGCGCAACGTTGCCGCCGCCGAAGCGACGAACGACGGCCGCGCGTTCGAACGTCTCGTCCCGCGCTACGCGCTCGGTGCGTCGCCGAGCGCCGATGTCGGCGGATTCGAGCCGGGAGACGACGTTGGCGAATCGGATCTGGCCGCGGATGGTGACGGCGATGCGGCCTCGCTCCCCATCCGGTACCTCGGCGCGACGCCGCAGCGTGGCGTCGAAGTCGATGCCGTTACGGAGATGGTCTCGGTGCTCGACGCGCAGCGCGCCTACGAGGCAAACGCATCGGTGTTCGATCTGGGGAAGCGGCTTGCCGAACGCACCATCGATATGGGGCGTCTTTCGTGACCGTCACGCCGCTCTCCGGACTCGATCTCCCGCTTGGCGCCGCGACGCAAGCGAAGCCCGCGACAGGTTTGCCCGCTCCCGCATCCGCGTCGCTCGATTTCGCGGGTGCCGTCTCCAAAGCGATCGGCGCCGCGAGCGACGCGCTCGGGCGCGCCGATCGTGCCGAG
>JANYGA010000199.1 GCA_025359485.1 Rhodospirillales bacterium
GCTCGCGAGCGCGAGCGGGACGGAGAGGGCGACGAGCAGGCCGCCGAGTGCGGGGCCGCCGATGCGTACGAACTCGCGAATCGACGCGTACGTCGCCTGCACGCGCACGTATTCATCCGGGGAGACGAGCGCCGGCAGAATCGACCGAATCGCGGGTGCGTCGAAGGCACGAGCGGAGCCGATGACGAGCAACATCGCGAGATAGACCGGCAATGCGGTGACGTGCGCGACGACGATCGCGATGAGACCCACGAGCGTTGCGGCTTCGACGATCGCGCAGATCGTCGCGATACGCAAGCGATCGTGTCGGTCGGCAAAGACGCCCGCCGGCAGCACGAAAAGAAACGACGGTAGAAAGAGCGCGAGACCGACGAGGCCGAGATCGAGCGGCCGGTGTGCGAGCGTGAACACGTGCCATGCGATCGCAACGCCGCCGATTTCGGAGGAGAGGTTCAAAGCAAAGCTGATCGTGAGATAGGCGAGGCGGTTTCGAGGGTTCACGGGCTCCGTGATACTTGGCAACGCACGCCTTCACCGCTCGGCCGAGATTGGATGGCTCCAATTCAACGCGCGGAGCGGTCCAGGCGCGGGAGTTGTGGTCGCGCGCGGTAATTGTCGCGAATATGACGTCTACGTATCTCGACGACATCGACCCGCGCGAAACACAAGAATGGCTCGACGCCCTCGATGGCGTGCTATCGAGCGAAGGCCCCGCCCGTGCGCGACAACTCGTCGAGCGCGTGGTCGAACGCGCGCAGACCGGTGGCGCGCATGTGGAGCTCGGCGTGCAAACGCCGTACGTCAATTCGATACCGCTCGCGCAGCAACCGATGATGCCGGGCAACGAAGAGCTCGAAACGCGACTGCGCCATTACATCCGTTGGAACGCGATGGCCATGGTCGTGCGCGCGAACGAGACCAGTAGCGAGCTCGGCGGCCACGTCGCGAGTTTCGCCTCGTCGGCCACGCTCTACGACGTCGGCTTCAATCATTTTTTTCGCGCGCCGTCGGCCGATTTCGGTGGCGATCTCGTCTTCTTTCAAGGCCACTCATCGCCGGGCGTTTACGCGCGCGCGTTTCTCGAGGGCCGGATCAGCGAGGAACAACTCGCGCACTTCCGTCAGGAAGTCGATGGCGGCGGTCTCTCGTCGTATCCGCATCCGTGGCTGATGCCCGATTTCTGGCAAGTCGCGACCGTCTCGATGGGCCTCGGGCCGATTCAAGCGATCTACCAGGCGCGATTCCTCAAGTACTTACATAATCGTGGCCTCGCCGACACGACGGGCCGTAAGGTTTGGTGTTTCCTCGGCGACGGCGAGACCGACGAAGTCGAGTCGCTCGGCGCGATCTCCATCGCGGCACGCGAGGACCTCGATAATTTAATTTTCGTCGTGAACTGCAATCTGCAACGGCTCGACGGTCCCGTGCGCGGCAACGGCAGCATCATCCAAGAACTCGAACGCGAGTTTCGCGGCGCGGGATGGAACGTGCTCAAAGTCGTCTGGGGCGGTAATTGGGATGCGCTGCTCGAGCGCGATACCACGGGGCGTCTCGTCCAACTCATGGGCGAGTGCATCGACGGCGATTACCAGACGTTCAAAGCCAACGACGGCACCTACGTGCGCGAGCATTTTTTCGGCCGCTATCCCGAAACGGCCGCGCTCGTCGCCGATTGGAGCGACGAGCAGATCTGGGAACTCCAACGCGGCGGGCACGATCCGCGCAAAGTGTATGCGGCGTATAAAGCGGCGTCGGAACACGTGGGGCAGCCGACGGTCGTGCTCGCGAAGACCATCAAAGGCTACGGCATGGGGTCGTCGGGCGAAGCGCAGAATATCGCGCACCAGCAGAAGCATCTCGATATCGTGGCGATGCGCCAATTTCGCGATCGCTTCGCCATTCCGGTCTCCGATGCGGACTTACCGAAGGTACCGTTCTATCGGCCGCCCGCCGATAGCGCCGAAGGCAAGTATTTGCGCGAGCGTACGGCCGCACTCGGTCACGTGCCGCAGCGTCGGCGCACCTCGACCACGTCGCTCGCGGTGCCGGAACTCTCCGCATTCGAGAGCCAACTCACGGGCACGGGCGAGCGCGAAATCTCGACGACGATGGCCTTCGTGCGCATCCTCTCGGCGATGCTCAAGGACAAAACGATCGGGAAACACGTCGTGCCGATCGTGGCGGATGAATCGCGGACGTTCGGGATGGAAGGCATGTTCCGCCAACTCGGCATCTGGAACCAGCAGGGCCAGAACTACGCGCCCGTCGATGCCGATCAGTTGATGTTTTACAGAGAGGCGAAAGACGGCCAGATTCTGCAGGAAGGCATCAACGAACCGGGCGCAATGGCCGACTGGATCGCCGCAGCGACGAGCTACAGCAACAACAACGTGCCGATGTTGCCGGTCTACATTTTCTATTCAATGTTTG
>JANYGA010000179.1 GCA_025359485.1 Rhodospirillales bacterium
CGGGCGAGATCGTCCAGCTACTTCGCGATTCGGCAACGAGGCGCGACGATATCGCGATTCTCGTCCGCAAGCGCACTCACGCTGCGGCCTACGTTCGCGCACTCAATGAGGTGGGGATCACGGCCGCGCTCGATCGGCGCAGCGGCCTCTTCACCGCCGATGAGATTCGCGATACGCTCGCGTGGTTCTCACTCGTGCTCGACCTCCGAGACAACGCGGCGGCGATCCGCATTTTGCAATCGCCGCTCTATGGGATCTCGGATGCGACCGCGATCGCGCTTACCGCAAATACCGACTGGCTCGAACGCGTGATGCGCGACGAACCGCTCGAACACATCGACGACGATACGCGCGCACGGTTGGGCGCGTTTCGCGTTCGGCTGACGGCGGTGCTCCCCTCGGCGGCGATGCCGTTGCACCTCGCGATGGAAGCGTTCGCGCAGGTCGTCCCGATCGCGGCGAGCTACGCGCGCCTTGGCGAGACGATCGGCGCGCAGGCCATCGTCAATCTTCGTGGATTCGACGTCCTCGCATCGGAGTTCGCGAGCGAACGTCCGGGTGCGCGGTTGCAAGATTTCGTCGATGATGCGCGGCGACGCATTTTGTACGACGACGAGCCGCAAGAGGCCGAGCTCGATTTCGATGGCGTTCGCGTGCTGACGATTCATCAGGCGAAAGGTCTCGAGTGGCCGTACGTGTTCGTGGCGTGTTCGACGAGCGCCCAATACGGCTCCGGCGGCGGAAACGATCGCGTCGTAAGCTACGATCTTCGGACCGGCAATTTCGCGCTCAAGTGCGATATCGATGGCGTCGAGACGTTCCGGTGGCTCTGCGCGAATTCCGAGCACGACCCCGAGACGGGCGAACGACCCGCGAAGTCGATACAGAAACACCTCGACGAGCGCGAGCAGGCGCGCGTGTTCTACGTTGCGCTCACGCGCGCGCAGAAACGCGTTTACGTGACCGCACCCGCAGCGGCACCGGGCAAAGGTGAGGCACCGTACGTCGGTCAGTTGCGCGAGTGGGCGCAGGTGTGCGAACCCGGTATCGATCTATCGTTCGTGACGGATCGGCACGATCGGGCCGCTACGAACGGGCACACCGACGTCGCGATGCCGACGCGCATCGTCGCGTCGAGCGCGCCGCCACGGGTCGTACGGACGTCGACGTTTCGGCCACGTATTTCGTTTTCCGCGATTGCCGCGTTCGAGACATGTCCGCGTTTGGCACGCTATCGCTATCGCTTGCATCTCCCGGGCCTGCGCGAAACGGCACCACGCTTCGTTGGGCTCGACGATACGCCGGGCTTCGCGACGTCGTCGGCACGTGCGGGATCGCTCGCGCATCGCGCGCTCGAGCGTTGGGGCCGCGCGCAGATCGATCGGCGTTCGATCGATATCGGGGCGGCATTCGAGATGGCTTTCCCGGAGTTCACGGATATTACGGAGATCGCCGCGCGTGCGGCGCGGGCGAATGCGGAGCACGCCGTCGAGGCCCTTGCGACGTACGAGATCCTCGATGTCGAAGCGACATTTTCGGAGTTGTTCGGAGGGACGACGGTTGAGGGAGCGATCGATCTCATCGCGCGTGATAGCGCTGGGCGAATCGTGGTTATCGATTATAAAACCGGGCGTACCGCAGGCGAACATTACCGGCTTCAACTCGCGTTGTATCGCTCCGTTGCGACCCGTCGTTATCCCGATAACGACGTCGACGCGGCGATCTTGCGTCTCACTCCGCAAGCGGCGACATTCGAACGAGCCGAGTCGATGTCGCACGCGGAGATCGCGCACGCGGTCGCAGAAGTCGGGCTACTGGAAAGCGACGAAGCGCGTGTGGGCGCTTGGTGTGGGTCGTGTGTGTATCGTGAAGCGCCGTGCTTCGCGCCGGTCGAGCGATCATAAACGCGACTCTGTAGAATCGGGACGACATCGTCGATGGCGCCGCTGGGCGATATTTTCGCGTCACGCATCGGCAAGCGCGATCGTATGTGCGACCGAATTTCCCGCGGTCGTGCCGTGACCGGGGATCACGTGGCGAGGAGCGTATCGCTGCGCGACGCGTCGGATTGTCGTCGGCCATTGCGCGACGTTCGTCGCGAGTCGACGCGCCCGGCGAGCGCCAGCTCATCGCGGGCGTCGGGCTATCGCGAGCGTCGGGCCGGCATGCTGACCCTATTCCAGATTTTTCAGCACGTCGCATCGTCCGCCGATGGAAAGAACGCGCTCTTGACTGAACTCGGTCACCAGCTCGAGAAAGCTGGATCGAAACTCGAGCAATAAGACGTCTAGAATAACGCGCATGGGCGTCGCAAACGCGTGGCGGTGATCGCGCAGTGGCTCGCACATGCGATGTGGCAGACGCAGGTGATGCTTGCGAAGACGCTCGCGCTCGCCGAGAGTCCATCGTTTGCCGTCGTTTAGCGAAGATACGCTGCTCGTGCTGCCAGACGATACGCTCGCAAATGAAAGTCACGTCAACGGCGCGCGTCTCGATGAGACGCGGGAGGCGATCGCGA
>JANYGA010000191.1 GCA_025359485.1 Rhodospirillales bacterium
GCCGGATCACCAAAGACGACGTCGTACTCATTCCGGGTGTCGGCAGCGGCGTCCAGACGTTCGTCTTGCTCTACGCCAAACACGTCGGGGCGCGCACCGTCGTCACGTCGGGAAGCGATGCGAAGCTCGCGCGAGCGAAGGCACTCGGTGCCGATGAAATCATCAACTACAAAACCGATGCCGATTGGCATAAGACCGCTCGGAAGATGACCGGCGGCGGACCGACGCTAACGGTCGATTCGACGGGTGGTGAGACGTTCTCGAAATGTCTCGATATCGCGCGTCCCGGTGGACGAGTCGTCGTTTACGGGGGCACGCAAGGCGATGCGAAGATCAAGCCCTTTAGTCTGTTCTGGAAACATCTCGACGTATTGGGGACGTCGATGGGCAGTCCGGAAGACTTCGAATCGATGTTGGCACTTTTCGATTCGGGGTTGAAGCCCGCAATCGATAAGGTCTTCCCGATGACCGAGGTCGTCGCGGCGGCGAATCACGTGCTCGCAGGCGAGCAATTCGGCAAGGTCGTTCTCGCGATCGCGTAGGGCGATGACGTTTTTGACGAGCGCGGCGCGCGCCGTCGTGCGGGTCGAACCGTTCGGCAAGCTCGCGCGGCGGAGATCAAGGAAACGTCGGTCGGCACGCGCGTTTGGTGTTCGCTCGACGAACGCGCGATCAGTCGCCCGATTCTCCTTGGCATCTACGAGCGCGCCGAGTCGCGTTTTATCGAAGCGACCGTACGCGCGGGCGATCGTGTGGTCGATGCGGGGGCGAACATCGGCTTCCACGCACTGCATCTCGCGCGTATCGTCGGCGAGCGCGGTCACGTCGACGCCTTCGAGCCACTCGGTTATCTCGCGGACGCCCTCGATGCAAGCATCTTTGAGAACGGATTTGCAAACCGTGTAACGCTGCACCGTGCCGGTCTTGACGCAAACGCGGGTTCGCTGCGCTTACGTCACGCGCCGCGGACGGCAAATTTTGGCGGCGGGCATTTCGCGTCGACCGATTCGCCGCCGCCGGGTCATGCCGATGAGCTCATCCCGACCGTTACGCTCGATACAATCGTCGGAATGCAGCGTTGCGCATTTCTCAAGATCGATGTCGAAGGCGCCGAACCGCGCGTGATGCGCGGCGCGGAAGCGATGCTCGCATCGAGTCGACCGATCGTGCTTTCCGAACTGCACAACGCACAGTTACGCACGGTCAGCGAGTGCTCGGCGAACGACTATCTCGCGCAAATGGCGGCGCGTGGATATCGCTGTTCGCAGCTGGAAGATAACGGGACGCGCGGAGCTTCGATCGATCGGTACGACGGCGCGCAACCGCTCAACGTCATCTTCGATCCGCGTTAGCAGAGCCGGTAGGCATCGATCGTCGTGAGTTCGCGGTCGTACCCGAGTTCTGCGCGCGCGACCGCGATCGATTGCGGATCGACGATCGCGGAGAGATCGGGATCGAGCATCGCCGTTTCCGCCCGAGTGAGCTCGCGTTCGAGGCTTCGCGAATGAACGCGGCCTTCACGTTCGAGCGCGATGAGATATGCGAGCACTTGCCGTGCGGCGGCGGGCCAGAGAACGCGCGCGACGCTTTCGTAGATCGCCGTCACGAGTTCGGGGATCGTGCGTTCGCCCGCTGCGAGTTCGGTGAGGATCTCCGATTCGCGTCGTTGCCGATGGGCGATATACTCATCGAGTTTCGCGCGCGGATCTCCGACTGCGGCACCGTGACCGCCGTAGATCGTGCGAGCGTCGCCGTGTTCGTCGCGAAGGCGCGCGAGCGTACGTTGATACGCGCGCATATCGCCGTGCGGCGGTGCGATAACGATCGTACCGTAGCCGATGACGACGTCGCCCGTGAAGAGCGCGCTTTCGCGCGCGTAGGTAAAGACGAGATGATCGCGCGCGTGACCGGGTGCGTCGATGACACCGAGCGAGGCGATCTCACCGCTCGCGTCGGCGATATCGATTCGAGCGCCATCACCGACCGCGCGATCGATCGGAAACGTCGCGTTCGCGTGGCCGTACACGGGTGCGTTCGTGCGCGCGCGGAGCATGGCGGCGGCCGGCGCGTGATCGGGGTGGCCGTGCGTGACGGCGATCGCCGCGATCGTCGCGGCACGCGCAGCGGCGGCTGCGATGAGCGCATCGACGTGCGCGGCGATCGGCGGCCCCGGATCGATCGCGATCGCGCGCGCGCCCGCAAAGACGAGATAGCTGTTGGTGCCCTCGAGCGTGAGCGGCGATGGATTGGGTGCGAGGACGCGCAGCACGGGTGAGGTTGCGTTCACCACGAATCCTCGTCGAAGACGAACGTGCCGTCATCGCGCTCGACCGGTCGCACGGGCATGACGCTTCGCGCGCGCGCGTGTGCGAAGAGGGCGTCGAGATCGGTGAAGCGCGCGAGACGTTCGAGATGTTTGCGCGTCGGAAACCGTAGCGTGATCTCGCCGCGTTCTCCCGCGGCAAGCGCATCGGCGGGTTGCAGCCACACGCCGTCGTGCACCTCGACGGCATCGGCGACGGCGACCTGACCCTCGGGTGCGCGCGCGAGATAAAAATGTGCGTCGAAACGGATCGGTTCGCTTGCAGGCGTCACCCAGTTCGAATAATACGTGAGCGCTTGCAGATCGGCGCGAAGATTCGCTCGCGCCAAGACCGTTCCAAACGGAGCTTCGCCCATCGACTCGCGACGCAGATCGTCGAGTCGTTCGGCGTCGAGTACGGCCGCGGCGCCCGCGGAGTCCGTGGCGAGCAAGATGCCCGCTTCTTCGAAGAGTTCGCGGATCGCGGCGAATCGCAGCGTCGTCGCCTCGAGTTCGTCGCGATCGGGCGTCGCGAGCACCGCGCTCGCGTCGTCGCGATCGCTCGGATCGACCGCGCCGCCGGGGAAAACGAACGCATCGGGCATGAAGCGACTTTTGGCATGACGCCGCGTCAAGTACACGTCGAAACGATCCGCGTGCGGGCGTAAGAGCATCACGGTTGCGGCAAGGCGCGGAACGGGTGGCGGTTCGGCTACGTTCTGCAAGTATGAACACGCGTTTTGTCGCAGTCGGCGCAGCCGTCCTCTCCATCGCGCTCGGAGCCGCAGGTACGGCGGGCGCCGCTCCGCAGCCTCAACCGACGCCGACTCCCGTGAGCTTACCGAGTCTGCCACCCGATGCGAAACTCGATCCCTACGCGAAGATGGGGATCGATATACTCACCGGCGTGCTTCGCCAATCGATCACGAACGCCCAGGGCTCGACGTCGGGCCAGGTCTCGTATTTCAAGCGTTTCGACATGCAAGTGCAGACCGGTCGTAACGGATATCGCACGATCAAATTGCACCAGGGCACGGTCATCAATCCGCGTGGCGCGACGATTACGGTCGGTCAACAGGTCGACGTCAACGGCACGCCGCTCGCCGACGGGACGATCGACGCGAACGTCATCACGATCAAACAGTAGGATACATCCGATTGCCGTTTCGGGGCGTCTATACTGCATCGCGCGTCTCGCGCGACACTCCGAAAAGGAAACACGCACTTTTATGATTCGTATTCGTTCGATCGCGGCACTCGCCGCCGTCGCTTCGATGCTGGCGACGACGCCGGCGTTCGCAGCTGAAAAAATGACCTCGATGAAGGGCCATTCGATGGCGATGGCCGGCGGCGCGCGCTTCGGCGGTTCCGTCTACAAGAATAACCCGAAACTCACGAACACGCTCGCGCTGGTCGTCGCCGGTGGCGGCCCCGCGAAATTCAGCACCGCGACGCTCTTCGGCGTGCTTGCCGGCGACAAGGCCGGAGCGGAAAAAGCAAAGCTCGTCAAACAATTCGGCGCGCCCGCGTTCGCGCAATACGTCAAGACGTTCGACTTCGTCATTGCCGACTCGCTCAAGATCGTCACGGCTGCGAAGGTCAAACTTCCGGCGAAGCCCGATCCCGATCCGACCGACGGTAAGGCGCTCGCAGCGGCCCTCTATACCGACGGCATCGATCCCAAGGCCGGCTTCAACGTCGAATACATGCTCGACCATCTCGTGACGCATCCCGTCCACGTTCAAGTCATGAAGGATATCGACGCGAAATACGGCGTCGGCGCCGACACCGCGTACCACGCGGTCACGCTCGTGATCTTCAAGGACCTCAAGGCCGTTTACGGCCTCTAAGAATCGCGATCGCTCCGGCGATACGATCGGAACGGGAGTCGCTCGCGCGGCTCCTTTTT
Source organism: Rhodospirillales bacterium (assembly GCA_025359485.1). Classification (GTDB taxonomy): domain Bacteria; phylum Vulcanimicrobiota; class Vulcanimicrobiia; order Vulcanimicrobiales; family Vulcanimicrobiaceae; genus JANYGA01. The sequence goes on from JANYGA010000191.1 coordinate 4,212, forward strand.
CGTGCGTGCGCTACGCCGGTTTCGCGAGCACGACGAGTGCGACGAGCGTCCAGTTGACGACGTGGCTCGTCCAGCAATAGACGCACGGCATGCGTGTTACGAAGAGCAGACTGTAGGCGAGATAGACTGAAAATGCGGCGGCTCCGCATGCCGCCGCGAGGCTAATCCACCAGACCGCAGAGATGCCCGAGAGCGGGCTCCCCGCCGCGATCGCGAGTGCGGCATAATACACGAGACCGATTGCAGCGTTGGGTGTGCCGCCGAAACTCCGCGCGCGTGCGGTCTGAACGACGCTCGCCTCCGTGAGCTCGCCGCGAGCGTCGCGTAGCGCCTTACGGGTCATGAATGCGGAGGCATACAGGCCCACGCCGCAAAGCAAGAGGATCGTGACCCGGAACAGCATCACGGCGTGACCGTCGCTTTACGGCGCGCCGAAGCGGCGTTGGTATTTCTTACGTCGTTTTTTCTCGCGGCTTTCGTCATTCGCTATAAGACGCAGGTCGAAGCATTCTTGTCTTCGATCGGGCCGTTCGTCGCGTATCCGCTCGCGATTTTGCTTTTCACGGTCGTGGCTTCTGCGCCGTTTTCGGTGACCGACGCGCTCGCGATTATGAACGGCGTGCTCTTCGGCCCGCTCTGGGGATCGGTCGTCAATGCGATCGGCCTCGTCTTCGCCGCCGTCGTCGGCTACCTCATCGCGAGGCGAACCTCGCATCTGCTCGACCTGCACAATAATATCGATAAATTACCGCCGTGGATACGCCGCTACAAGGTCGGCTCGCCGGCGTTTCTCGTTACGCTGCGCATCATTCCCGGGCTCGGGGGAACGCTCGCGACGCAGATCGCGGCGGCCTACAAAATACCGATCTTCGTCCACGTGTGGACGATGTGCGCGATTGCGATTCCGATCTGCACCTTACTCGCGATCTTCGGCGATCGTGTCTCTATTTCGGTGCACGACTATTTTACCGCGCATCGGCCGCATATGCCGAGTATCCATCTCTTCCAATCGCGACCGGCCTCGCCCGGATCCGCACCCCGCGTGGAGCCAACGTGAACGTCGAAGTCATTGAAGATGCAGCCGCGCTCGCCGCTTTCTGCGATCATATCGCAACGGTCGATCGCGTGGCGCTCGATACCGAATTCCACAACGAAAAATCGTATGCGGCGCGCTTGATGGTCGTGCAACTCGTCGCGGGCGATCGCGTCGCGATCGTCGATCCGCTGCGCGTCAAAGATCTCGAACCGCTCGCGGGCGCCCTGGCGACCAAGACGATCGTGGGCCACGCGTTGCAGAGCGATCTCAAGATTCTCGCCGATCGCTTCGATCGCTTACCCGGTGCCGCGTTCGATACGCAACTCGCCGCCGCGTTTTGCGGGTACGGAATGTCGATCTCGCTCGCCGATCTCGTCAGCGACATCGTCGGCATTCGCTTGCGCAAATCGCAGACGGTGAGCGATTGGAGCGCGCGCCCGTTCTCGGAGCAACAGCTCGAATATCTCGTCGACGACGTCAAGCATCTCTTCACGCTCCAAGATACGCTCGTCGCGCGGCTGGGCAAAGCGAAACGTCTGGATTGGTTGCACGACGAAGCGCGCGCGCTCGTCGACATTGCGCGGTATCGGCCCGATCCCGAGCGGCTCTATCTCCGCGTACCCGGTGCCATGCGCATGAACCGTCGCGAACTCGGCATCTTGCGCGAAGTCGCGACGCTGCGCGATACGCTCGCGCGCGAACGCGACGTGCCGCTCAAATACATCATTCCCGACGACGTCATGGCCGGCATCGTAAGCTTGCGCCCGACGTCGCGTGAAGATCTCGCGCAGTTGCGGCGGCTCGATGCCGGTGCGCGCAAAGCCTTCGGCGATCGCATCGTGGCCGCTGTCGCGGCCGGTGTCGCGGTGCCCGACGACGCGCTACCGAAAAAACCCGCGCGACCGCCGGGCGCCGAACGCGAAGCGATCGTCTCGACGCTCGCCGTGCTCGCGAGTGCCATTGCGGCGGAGAACGAACTCCCGCCGGGCTTACTCGTCACGCGCTCCGTTCTCGAACGCATCGCGCGCGAGCTTCCCACGACCGCGACCGATGTCGCACGTCTGCTCGATGCGAGCCCGTGGCGTGCGAGTTTAGTCGCAGAGCCACTCTTCGCACTCCTCTCCGGTGCGGTTGCGCTGACGATCGTCGATACCGATCGGGGAAATCCACGCATCGCATTTACGAAATCGACGGCAAACTCGCCGGGGGGCGCAGACGTCGCATAGCGAACGAAAGTTCCGTCATGCAGTACGTTCACCCGGATAGTTTTCACGCAAAGAGCACGCTCGACGTCAACGGCACGTCGTATACCATTTTCGAACTCGCCGCGCTCGAACGCGCGGGCTTCGCTAACGTCGCGCGCCTGCCGTTTAGTCTGCGAATTTTGCTGGAAAATCTCGTTCGATTCGAAGACGGTCGCAGCGTTACGAAAGACGACATCACGTCGCTCGCGTCGTGGGATCCTAAGACCAGCGGTGAAAACGAAATCGCCTATCGTCCGGCGCGCGTGTTACTTCAGGACTTTACCGGTGTGCCGTGCGTGGTCGATCTTGCGGCGATGCGCGATGCGATGGCGGAGATGGGTGGCGATCCCAAAGCGATCAACCCGCTCCAGCCCGTCGAACTCGTAATCGATCACTCGGTGCAAGTCGATAAATTCGGCACTGCGGGTGCGTTTGCAGAAAATGCGACGCTCGAATTCGATCGAAACAAAGAGCGCTACGCGTTCCTCAAATGGGGACAGGTCGCCCTCGATAATTTTCGCGCGGTACCGCCGGATACGGGCATCGTGCATCAGGTCAATATCGAATTTCTCGGGCGCGTGATCTTCGGCGCGGGCGGCGCGGGCGTCAACACCGATACGAGCGGCGTCGCCTATCCCGATACGGTCGTGGGCACCGACTCGCATACCACGATGGCCAACGGCCTCGGTATTCTCGCGTGGGGCGTCGGCGGCATCGAAGCGGAAGCGGCGATGCTCGGACAACCCGTTACGATGCTCGTCCCCGACGTCATCGGCATGAAGTTCACGGGGAAACTCAAAGACGGCGTCACTTCGACCGACCTCGTGCTCGCCGTGACGGAGCTGTTGCGCAAGAAGGGCGTCGTCGGTAAATTCGTCGAGTTCTACGGCGCCGGGCTCTCCAATCTCGGCGTTGCAGATCGCGTGACGATCGGCAACATGTCGCCCGAATACGGCTCGACGTGCGCCATCTTCCCGATCGACGCGCAGACGCTCGCCTATCTCAAACTCACGGGTCGCACGGCAGACCAGATCGCACTCGTCGAAGCGTACGCGCGCAAACAGGGGCTCTTCCGCACCGACGACTCCGTCGATCCGATCTTCAGCGATACGCTCGAACTCGATCTCGCGAGCGTCGTGCCCAATCTCGCGGGTCCGCGTCGACCGCAAGATCGCGTCGCGCTCAGCGATGTGAAAGCGGAGTTCGCGAAAGCGCTCGTCGTTTGGCAGAACGCTCGTGCGGCCAGCGGCAACGGCGTGGATGTCGCACGCCTCGAAGACGAGGGCGGTGGCGGCATCGCGGTTGCGACGCGACCGACGACCGAACTTTCGGACGGCGCCGTCGTCATCGCAGCGATCACATCGTGCACGAATACGTCGAACCCCGCCGTCATGCTCGGCGCAGGGCTCGTCGCGAAGAAGGCCGTCGAACGAGGCCTCACCTCGAAACCGTGGGTGAAGACGAGTCTCGCACCGGGCTCCAAAGTCGTCACCGATTACCTGGCGAAATCGGGCCTCGCGCCGTATCTCGACAAGCTCGGCTTCAACCTCGTCGGCTACGGCTGCACGACGTGCATCGGTAATTCCGGACCGCTTCCCGACGACGTTTCGCACGCCGTTGCCGAGCACGACATGATCGTCGCCGCCGTGCTCTCGGGAAATCGAAATTTCGAGGGTCGCATCCATCCGCAGGTGCGTGCGAATTATCTCGCGTCGCCGCCGCTCGTCGTCGTATACGCACTCGCCGGTCGGATGGATATCGATCTTTCGACGGAGCCGCTGGGCACGGGAAGCGACGGCAAGCCCGTCTATCTCGCGGATGTGTGGCCGAGCAATGCCGAGATCGATGCCGCGATTGCCGAGTCGGTATCGGAAGCCGCGTTTCGCGCGCGCTACGCCGACGTCTTCGCAGGCGACGACAACTGGCGCAACCTCGCGGTGCCCACGAGCGAACGCTACGCGTGGGACGAAAAGAGCGAATACGTCAAGAAGCCGCCGTATTTCGAGGGCATGCCGCGCGAACCGAAAGCGCCGGGCGACATCACGGGCGCGCGCGTCCTCGCGGTGCTCGGCGATAGCGTCACGACCGATCACATCTCGCCTGCGGGATCGATTGCCAAGAATAGTCCGGCAGCGAAGTATCTCATCGCCAAGGGCGTTGATCCGTCGGATTTTAATTCGTACGGTGCGCGGCGCGGTAATCACGAAGTGATGGCGCGCGGTACCTTCGCGAACGTGCGGCTACGCAACGGCCTCGTGCCCGGCATCGAAGGCGGCGTCACGCGCTTCCTCGTCGATGGCACGCAAATGTCGATCTTCGATGCGTCGATGAAATACAAAGAGCACGAGATTCCGACGGTCGTGCTCGCGGGTAAAGAGTATGGGTCGGGTTCGTCGCGCGATTGGGCCGCGAAAGGCCCGATGTTGCTCGGCGTGCGCGCGGTGATCGCGGAATCGTTCGAACGAATCCATCGCTCGAACCTCATCGGCATGGGCATCTTGCCGCTCGAATACGTCGACGGTGCGAATCTTGCGTCGCTCGGGCTCACGGGTGAAGAGATTTTCGATATCGTCGGCCTCACGGAACGCATCGCACCACGCAGCCGCATGACGGTTCGCGCGACGGCGAATGGCGCGACGAAAACGTTCGAAGCGCGCGTGCGCATCGATACGCCGGACGAAGCCGAATACTATCGCCATGGCGGCATCTTGCAATACGTGCTGCGGAGTCTGCGCGCCGCGTCGTAACGCGCACTTCATGATCGCCGGACATCGCGTCGCCGCGCTCCTCTCGTTCGAAGGCCCGGACCGGTACGCGTCGGTCGGTGGACTCGGCACGCGCGAAACGTCGTTCGCGCGTGCGCTCGGCGATAACGAGGTCGATACCACGCTGATCTTCGTCGGCGATCCGACGTTGCCGGCGGTCGAAGACTACGCGCCCGGCGTGAGGCTGCGTCGGTGGTGCCAATGGATCTCGGCATTTCATCCGCGCGACGTCTACGACGGCGAAGCGAATAAAGTGCGCGACTATTCGGCAAGCGTTCCCGCATTCGTCGTCGACGACATCGTCGTGCCGGCAATCGGCGCGGGGACGCGCGTCCTCGTCATCGCCGAGGAGTGGCAGACCGTCGGCGCCACGATCGCACTCGACGCGCTCTTGCGCGAACGCGGCTTGCGCGATCGCGTGACGATCCTGTGGAACGCGAACAACACCTATGGCTTCGAGCGGATCGATTGGGCGGCGTTGCAAGCGGCGGCGTCGGTCGTCACGATTAGTAAATACATGAAGTTCGAGCTCGCGCGCATCGGCGTGCCCGCGCTCGTCGTCCCCAACGGCATCCACGAACATCTCCTGGACGGCCCACCGCGCGAACTCGTAACGCTCATGCGGTCGGCGATGCGTGGCAAACCCGCACTCGTGAAAGTCGGGCGATTCGATCCCGATAAAAATTGGCTCCAGGCGATCGATGCGGTTGCCGAACTTCGTGCGGCGGGTCAAACGCCGCAACTCGTCGTCCGCGGCGGCAAAGAAGCGTATGCGGACGTCGTGTTCGCACATGCGCGCGAACGTGGGCTCCGCGTCGAGACGGTCGAAGCCGATGGTGACGACGCCGCTGCGGTCGCCGCAGCGCTCGCCGCAACCGATGCAGAGATCGTGCAATTACGCGCGTTTTTGCCTGAGGCGACGTTACACGCGCTCTACGCGGCAGCCGATGCCGTGCTCGCCAACAGCGGCAAAGAGCCGTTCGGTCTCGTCGGGCTCGAGGTGATGGCCGTCGGCGGCATTCCGGTGTGCGGGGCGACGGGCGAAGAGTACGCGGAGCCCTTCGTCAACGCAATCGTGTGCGATACGAACGACGGTCGCGAACTCGCCGCGTATCTCTTGGCGTCGTACGGCGACGAGCGCCGTGCCGACCGGATGCGCCAGGCCGGATACGCGACCGCGAATCGCTACGTCTGGCAGAACGTGATCGAAACGCTCGGCCAAAAAGTCGCCTACATCGCGAGCAAAGCGTGATGCGTCGCACGTAAATTTCCTAAACGGGAGATTCGTTCGAACCGATAGCTTGGATATGCCGCCAACGACCGAACGCGAGGCCTTTTACGCACGCTGCCTCCGCGTGGCAGCGACGGCCGAGGCTGCGGGCGCGACGCTAAAAAAGAGTGGGACGCGCACGCGACCCACGCTCGAGATCAGCGGCAACGGCAAGCGCGTCGAGTTTCCGATCGTGACGGACGAACGCGCGTGGCGCGAGACGAGCGTCGAAGAAGCACTCTACGTCGTGCTCCTCGATGCGCGAGAATGGTCGAACGCGCACGTCGATGATGCGTCGGTTGCGACGATCGTCGATGATGCCGAACGCGCGGAACTACCGCTCATCCGCAAGGATCTCGGCGAAGAGATCGCGCGCATCGCGATCCTCGCCGATATCGTCGGCGGTCGCGCGAAGCTCGAAGAGATGTGGTCGACGGTCGAACTCGCCAGCGACTAGCACGACGCTCGAAGCATCGTTTCGGTTCGCAAAAATCAAGAGGGTTAAGTTTCGGTAAGGCCGCACATCGTCGCACGAACTGCTGCGCGTGCGTCGTGTTCGGCGTCACGAAATGGCGTTCGTCCGTATGGGGATGCACCCCGCGGCGATCTCGTCACGTCGGAAGGTAATCACCTTGCTTCGAACCTCCATTTGGGGGACGGCATTTGCTGTCGCCTCTCTTTCAGTACCGCTCGCGACGGCGGCTTCGGCCGGCACGTTCGTTCGCGATGCTCGCGTCGCTCCAACAGCGATGGCGAACGTGTCCGTGAAACTCCCGCTGCGCAACGAAGCGGAACTGCAAAATCTCATCGCCCTCCAGGGCGATCGCAGCTCGCCGCTCTACCATCATTTCCTCTCGCGCGAACAGTTCGCCGCACGGTACGGTCCCGACGCGGGTTCCGTAGGCCGCACGATCGCAGCTCTGCACGCGCGGGGCCTCAACGTCGCACATATCGGCACGCAGACCGTCTCCGCAACGGCGCAGGCCGATGTCATGGCCCGTGCGTTCGGCACGACGATCGCAGCTCGGCGCCAGGTGGATGGCGTGACCCGACTGGTGACGACTTCCGCGGTGCGGATGCCGCTCGAACTCGCACGCGAACGTGCGGTCGTCGTTGGTCTCTCGGCGCATGCGGTGGGCGCGAAACCGTTCTCGCGATCGCTCGGTCCGATCACCGATAATCGGTACTCGTCGACCGGTGGCTACTGGTTCACCGACCTCAAAGAATCGTACGAGGCACCCTCGTATCTCACGGCCTCGGGGAAGGGCGCGACGATCGGAATCGTTATGAGCAGCGACGTTTCCGACAGAGATACGGCTGCATTTTTCAATCACGAAAAGTTCACGGCCGTTAGCGGAGCGCCAGTCCCCACCGTCGTCCGGCGATACGTCGACGGCGCGAAGCCCGGCCTCATTACCGGCGGCGGTGGGTTCGAGGCGAGCCTCGACGTCCAGCAATCGCTCGGTAGCGCACCGAGCGCGAGCGTCCTCCTCTACGACATTCCCGACCTTTCGAATCAGTCGACGCTCGATGCGTATCAGGCCGTCGTCGACGATAACAAGGCCGATGTGATCAGCAGTTCGTTCGGTGAATGCGAACGCTTTTTCTTACCTGAGTACAACGGCGGTACGGACTTCTCGGCGGATCTAATCGCACAGAATCAGATCTTCCAGCAGGGCAACGCGCAGGGCCAGACCTTCCTCGCTTCATCGGGCGATAGCTCGGGGCTCGGATGTCCGAGCGCCTCATATTTCGACGGCACGTCGAGTCCGGCGTCGTTTCAATACGGCACCGAGACCCCGGCGAGTTCGGCAAATATCA
>JANYGA010000218.1 GCA_025359485.1 Rhodospirillales bacterium
GCCCCCTTCGCGGCCTCGTGTACCGCCCTACCGTGCTCCGCGAACCGCCCCGCACGTCCGAGTGTGCGGACGCGTTCGAAGAACGCCGGGTCCCTCCGTTGCACCCACGCGTAGAGTTGCGGCTGACTCTGCGTGAAGACGAACGCCGCGTCGCTCTCGAGTTGCCGGACTGCCGTCGCGAACGTTCGCTGCGCCTTGCGCACGGTATCGCCGTACGTCCAAAGCCACGCGACATCGAGGTGCGAATGCCCGACGAGCGCGATCTCGTCGGCGTCGGTCGGATCGACACGCGTTCGCGCGCGTCCGGCTCGCGTCGCCCGCGCGATCGTTTCGAGTACCCGTGCCGGCTTCTGTGCGGCGTTGGCGAGAATCCACGTCCAACGGAAGCCCGCACCTGAGGGCAAGCCCGTGGTCGGCATCGCGCGGCGTTCCACTTCGAGCGTCACGTCGCCGCGCACGTGCGACGGCAGCGTCACCGTCTCGTGTTCGCGATCGAACGCGCCGCGCACGACGCCGTCGACGCGCAGCAACGCGCCCGTGCGCGTGGCGTATCGCAGCGCGACGCCGTCGGCCGTCGTCGGTCGCCCGAGCGGCTCGGCCGCACGGAGGACGACGACGCTGCCATCGTCCGAGACGATCTCGAGCGGAAGCTTCACGACCGTTGCACCATGAACGCCGCGATCGCCGCATCGAGCGCATCGGGCGCTTCGCGCTGGATGAAATGCCCGATGCCGGGCAACACGACGCGACGGTACCGCGCGCCGAAAAGATGATCGCGATCGGCGGTCGCTTCGAGCAGCGTCGCACCGTCCGCATTGCCGTGCATCACGAGCGTCGGCACGGTGATGCGCGGAAGCGCGGCGAGCGCCATCTCGTCCGCGCGCGCGCCGGGCCCCGGCTCCGCGAAGCCCCAGCGATGGCGATACGAGTGCAGGACGACTCGGACGAAATCGTCGTTCGCAAACGCCGCAGCCGTCCGATCGTATTCCGCATCGCCGAACGACCACGCCCGCGACCACGTCTTCCACAAATGTCGACAGAACGCGACGCGATCGTCGCGGAGGGTCGCCTCGCCGCGCGGCGTCGCGAAGTACCACTGATACCAGAAGGCGTGGATCTGCGCGTACGACATCGTCGCCACGTCGAGACTCGCGCCATAGCCCACCGAGAGCGCGACGATTCGCTCGACGCGCTCGGGCGCGATGACCGCGACCCCGTACGTGGCACGCGCGCCCCAATCGTGGCCGACGAGCGTGCAGCGCGCGATGCCGAGCGCATCGAGGAGATCGACGATATCGCGCGCGAGCACGTGTGCGGGCGCGTTGCGCGGCGCGGCGGCATCGCGGAACCGCGTCGCGCCGAAGCCACGCAGCGATGGAACGATCGCGCGTTTTCCCGCGAGCGCGGGGCGATCCAGCAGCGCGTCCCACGTTCGCACGTCGTCGGGGAATCCATGAACGAGCACGACGACGTCGCTCGCATCGGGATTGCGCTCTTCGTAGTGGATTTCGAGATGCGGCGTGATCGCGATCGGCACGTTAGCGTCGCGCGCCGAGTGCGAAGCGCGCATCGAAGGTGACGCCCGCCCCGACGTTGCGATCGACGAGCTCGCCGTTGCTCGTATTGCGCGTGTGATAGGTCAGCCCACGCACGCCCGCGCGATAGGTGACGTTTCCGCGCGTCCAATGGTACGCCGCGCGATAATCGACTTCGGCACCCGCTTCGGGCTTATCGAGCGACGCAACGTTATTTTTGGTAAAGATGTGGAGTATTCCGCGCAGATTCGGATCGACGTCGACGTCGAAATCGATCGCACCGCGCGCGAGCGGCAACGACGTGCCGACCGCGTAGATCGGCGAGGCGATGCGGACGCTATTACGGTCGCCGTTGGTGCCGTTGACGTTACTGAGATTGACGAGTTGGAAGCCGAGTCCGACGCGATAGCGTCGCGCGGGATCGAGATCGACGTTCGCCGTCGCGTTGACGAGCGACAGACTTGCCGACGAGCGACCGAAGGGCCCGGCCGTTCCCGTCGAAGCCGCGACTTGCGGTACGCCCTCGAAGGCGAGTGCGAAGCGGCCGACGTGCTGCACGATTTGCAAGAGCGCTCCCGGAACGACACCGCTCACCGGAACCGGATTTTCCGATCCGACGTGCGACCCCGCGACGATCGCGGCCGTAAGTCCGACATCGGTCGAGAGATCCGCCGCGCGCGCGAAGGTCGTCGTGGCCGAAACGAGCGCGACTGCGGCGAGACACGTCGCTCGGACGTATCGGGTCATCGCGCGATCTCGCCGTCGTAATAATCGAGTTCGGGATGATCGCGCAACATCAAGCCGCCGCGTCCGTCGACGAGGACCTTGTGCGAATCGGGATAGCTGCACACGTCGTCGCGATCGACGCACGCGATCATCAAAATATCGCATGCTTCGGGCGAGTCGTTGAAGACTTTGTGCGCGCCGACCGGTGTCGTCGGAAATTGCAGAAAATCCCCCGCACGCACGCCCGTGCTCCCGTGCGACGTGATGAGTGTCGCGCGCCCGCGCATGACGAAAAAGACTTCCTCTTCGAGCGTATGCCAATGCAGCGGGCAGAACGCCGAGCCGGGGTCGATGCGCGCGACGCGGTAGCCGAGTTTCTCGGCACCGAGAAGATCGCCGACTTCGAATGCCGAGCCGCCGAAACCCGGCGGCTCGCCCGTAAACGCGCGAAAGCGCGCATCGTCGATATTCGTCACGCGCATCTCCGGAATGCCCAGCGCATCGAGCGTCTTCCAGATCTCGGCTTTCGCATGTCCGAAAACACAGGCCCCATCGCCGACGAGAAGATGTTTCGGCCACATCGCTGCGACCGCGCGGAGCGAAAGCGCCGCGCGGCGCGGGTCGGCGAGTTTATCGTCGGGCATCAGCCGAAGGCTTCCCGCGGGCGCGCCCCAGAGTGCGTCGCCGAGCACGACCGTCTCGAGATCGGGGAAAACGATGGCGCACTCTCCGGGTGTTTTGAATCCGTCGAGTGCGATCACGCGCGCGCCACCGATCTCGTCGCCATGCGCGAGCGCGCGATCCACCGGTCTCGCGAGCATCGCGACGTCGGGTGCGCTCGCGGCGATCTTCGCACCGAATCGCGTCGCGACCGCGCGCGCATCGCGTTCGTGATCGGCGTTGGTGATCACGACCCAGGCAACGCCGCCGCGCGCTTCGATTTCCAGCGCATCGGCTTCCGACAGAGGTAACGGATCGATCGCGAGATTGCCATCCGGGCGCGTGATGAAAAACGAATTGAAATAGAGATTGCGCTCGGGCTTCCAGAGCGACCAGATCCAGACGCCTGCGATGATGGTCGTTTGCACGGGTCGTGCGTTCGCCCCATCGCGATGCCTTCCGCTCGCACTTACCCTCCGATCAGCGACCAGAACGGGAGTTCGCGCACGAAGCGATAGAGTTGCGGGACGGCCGCACGGAGATTGGGTGAGACCGAAGCGCCAGGCTGCGGTGCCAGCGGTGAGAGTCTCGAACTCTGCGCGACGATCCGTCCGCGTTCGTCGAGATAGCGCGTCTCGTCGTCGGCATTGACCGTGCCCGAACTCGAGTCACGTTCGCGTGCGAGCGCTCCCGAATCGCGATAGCACGATTCGGCATCGGCGTGATAATCGAGGGACCTCGTCTTCGTCGTCACGATCGCGACCGTACCGTCGATGGAATAAACGCGTGCGACATCGCTGTAAATGTCGGGATCGCGAGCGATACGGGCGAGGAGCTTCGCGCTCGCCACGCGCCACGTATCGTCGATGTCGCCCGCGCCATACACGCGCGCGAGCACGGCGGGCGCGCTGTTGCGAGCGAGACGCACGCGCCGGTCGCAATACGCGTCGATCGACGTGCGCGCGCTCGCCGAAACGAGGCCGTCGGTATCGCCCGCATCGGGCGCGACGCGCACGGCGCTCGCCGTTCCCAATAGCAACGTCGCGAGCGTGAGGACGCCGGCCGCGCGGATGCCGGAGTGTCTGACGCGGCTCTCTACAAAGAATTCGATTCGTCGACACCGATCCGCTCGCGCAACTCGGGGGCTTTCAAAATTTGCGGTCGCTGGCACCACCCCTTCGTCGCCCAAACGTCAAATTTTCGTAGGACGTCGCTCGACGTATGAACCTCACGCCGGGTACACCGCGTCCTGCAACGTCTTCGGACTCGCATCTTCACGGCGACCCCACACCGATCGCGGTAGTCGGCATAGCGGACCGTGACCGCGCGCTCCTTACGTACCGACGAGTTCTTTGAGCGCGTGCGCGAAGATCTTCGGTGCTTTGCCTTGGAAGAGGATCGATTCGTTGCCGCCGATCTGCTTGCGCAATTCGAGTAACTCGTCGCGGAGTGCGGCGGCTTTCTCGAAATCGAGATTGGCTGCGAACTCTTTCATCTTCTTTTCGATTTCGCTCGCCATCGCCATCGCGACGTCGCGCGGCAGCTTATCGCCCTTGAGTTTCGATGCCTCGGTTTTATCGCCACCGATGAGTGCGAGAATATCGCGCACTTCTTTGCGAACCGTCTTCGGCTCGATGCCGTTTGCGAGATTGTGCGCGACCTGTCGCTCGCGACGGCGCTTGGTTTCGCCGAGCGCCTTCGCCATCGATTCCGTAATCACGTCGGCATACATGATGACGCGACCCTCGACGTTCCGCGCCGCGCGACCGATCGTTTGAATGAGCGACGTGCTGCTGCGCAGATAGCCCTCTTTATCGGCATCGAGAATACCGACGAGCGAGACTTCGGGAAGATCGAGGCCTTCGCGTAAGAGATTGATCCCGACGAGTACGTCGAAGACGCCCTTGCGCAGATCGCGCAAGATCGCGATACGTTCGAGCGTCTCGACTTCGCTGTGCAGATAACGCACTTTAAGGCCGTTCTCGAGTAAGAAATCGGTGAGATCTTCGGCCATCTTTTTCGTGAGCGTCGTGACGAGCACGCGTTCGTCGCTGCCGATCCGCTTGCGAATCTCTTCCATGAGATCGTCGACTTGATTCTTCGTCGGCCGCACCTCGACTTCGGGATCGACGAGGCCGGTTGGCCGGATGATCATCTCGGCGACCTGCGTCGATTGCGAGATTTCCCATGTCGCGGGGGTCGCACTCACGTAGACGACTTGGTTGAGGTGCGTTTTAAATTCATCGAACATTAGCGGCCGATTATCCATCGCGCTCGGCAAGCGAAAGCCGTGTTCGACCAAAATTTCTTTGCGCGATCGGTCGCCCGCGTACATCCCGTGCACCTGCGGAATCGTGACGTGCGATTCGTCGACGAAGAGCAACCAATCCTTATCGAAGAAGTCGAGCAAACACGAGGGCGTCGAGCCAGGTTCGCGACCCGCGAGATGGCGGCTGTAATTTTCGACACCGTTGCAATAGCCGACTTCGCGCAGCATATCGAGATCGTAGCGCGTCCGCATTTCGAGCCGCTGCGCTTCGAGGAGCTTGCCGTTGTCTTTGAAGAACTTGAGTCGCTCGTCGAGTTCGAGTTCGATCGCGGTGACCGCGCGGCGTAACTTCTCATCGGGCGTGATGAAGTGTTTTGCCGGGAAGATCGTGACGGAATCTTTCGACTCGACGTATTCACCCGTGAGCAGGTTGACGACGTTGATCGCTTCGATCTCGTCGCCGAAAAACTCGATGCGATGCACGAGCTCTTCATCGACTCCGACGAATTCGAGCGTATCGCCGCGCACGCGAAACGTGCCGCGCACCAAGTTGAGATCGTTACGCCGATACTGCATGTCGATGAGGCGCCGTAAGAACACATCGCGATCGGTTTCGTGCCCGACCTCGATCTTGAACGACATCTCCATATAATCCGCGGGCGAGCCGAGGCCGTAGATGCACGAGACCGACGCGACGATGAGCGTGTCGCGTCGCGTGAGCATCGATTGCGTCGCCGAGTGCCGCAAGCGCTCGATCTCGTCGTTGATCGAACTGTCTTTTTCGATGAACGTATCGGTATGCGCGATGTACGCTTCGGGCTGATAGTAATCGAAGTACGAGACGAAATACTCGACCGCATTATTCGGAAAGAAATCGCGAAACTCGGCGCAGAGCTGCGCGGCGAGCGTTTTATTGTGGCAGAGGACGAGCGTCGGCTTCTGGACTTGCTCGACGACGCGCGCCATCGCCATCGTCTTGCCAGAGCCCGTTACGCCAAGGAGCGTTTGCGCGCGATCGCCACGTAAGATGCCTTCGGCAAGCTTATCGGTCGCGGCCGGTTGGTCGCCCGCAAGCTGGTAGGGCGAGACGAGTTTAAAACGGTCGGACATCGTAGCTCGTTCGACACGGTCGGTCGCGTCGCCGGTTGCACGGCGCCCGCGACACTACTCGCCGATCGGCAACGAGATGCGAAACGTCGACCCGGCCCGAGGGTCGCTCTCGATTACGAGCGTCCCACCCGCGCGTTCGACGGCGCGACGCGCGATCGAGAGGCCGAGCCCCGACCCCTCGACGTCGCGACGCGCTCCGCGAAAGAAGCGATCGCATGCGTGCTCGGCCTCGGCGGCCGACATGCCCGGACCTCGGTCGACGATGTTGACGACGACATCGCGGGCATCGCGACGGAGACGAACGTCGACGACGCCCGTCGTGTATTTGAGCGCGTTATCGACGATGTTCGTCAGCGCATGCGCGAAATCGGTCGGGTCGATCCCGACGAGCCCGACCTCGGGCGCGTCGACGCGGACTTCGCGCGTTGGATGCGACTGCGCGAGCGGCCAGAGCACGTCCCGCGCGAGCCGAGCGACGTCGATCGGCTCCGCGCGCGTCGCTTCTCGCGGCGCTTCCCAACGATCGAGTAACATCAGCTTGTCGATGAGCGACGCCATGACGAGACTCTGACGATTCATCGTTTCGAGGATCCGCTCGGCATCATCGGGCGAGCGCAGATCGCCTTTGCGCAAGATCGAGATGAAACCGCGAACCACGGTCAGCGGCGTGCGCAACTGGTGCCCCGCATCGGCGATGAATTGACGCATCGCCGCGTTCGCACGTTCGCGTTCGCCGAATGCGTTTTCCATCTGCACGATCGCGCCGTTGTACGCACGTGCCAGCGAGCCGAGTTGATGTCGTCGATCTTCGGCGACGAACTGCGGTGAGAGATCGCCCGCCGCAAAGCGCGCGAGCGCACGCTCCACTTCGACGAGCGGCCGTAACGCCTGCAAGGTCAACGCTCGCGCGAGAAGCACGCCGAGCCCGAGCGCGAGTGCGAAGACGACGGCAAAGACGGGGACGCCTCGCGCGACCGTCGCGACGAGCGCCCGTTGATTCGCCCGCACGATGATATCGATCGAACCGACGTGCGCGCGTTCGGGCACGAGTCCGATGGCCGTGACGAGGCCGAGGACCACACGCGAAAAGACGTCGTCGAGACGAACGTCCGCGCCGTTGTCGCCGCGCCGTCGCACGTCGACTTGGGGGAGGCGCACGCCGGGTGTCTTTTGCGCGACGACGACGCGCCACGTTTCGTCGATGAGCAAGATCGAAACCGCCGCGCGCGGATAGCGCGAGGCGACGATATTGCCCGCGACGCGGGCATCGTGCGTGGCGGGCTCGGTCACGAGCGCCGCGACCATCCGATCGAGCGTCGAGGTAAAATCGCCGCGGATCGTGTTGACGTAGGCGCCTAGAACGAAGATCGCCCCCGCGAGCACCAGCACGCCGAACGCGGCACCGATTTCGAGCGAGGTAACGAGCCAGAGCCGCCGCGCGAAGGTCGAATTCATCGACTCTCGAGCGGCCGATTCGCGCGCATCACGTAGCCGACGCCGCGCAACGTCTGAATGAGCTTCACGTTCTCGCCGCTATCGATCTTCGCGCGCACGTAGGAAATGTACGTCTCGACCGTATTGGGCACCACGTCGCGGTCGACGCCCCATACGAGATCGAGCAGATCCGAGCGCGAGAAGACGTGTTCGGCGTTGCGCACGAGCGCGAGGAGCAAATCGAATTCCCGCGTCGAGAGCTCGACGCGGCGAGCGCCGCGGAAGACCGTGCGCCGACCGACGTCGACGTGGAGATCGGCGTACCGGAACGATTGGCGCTGCTCCATCCGCGGTCGACGAAGCGCCGAGTGCAAGCGCGCGACGAGCTCTTCGAGTTCGAAAGGCTTGCCGAGGTAGTCGTCGGCGCCGCGCGAGAGCCCGGCAACTTTTTCCGCCGTTTCGCTCTTGGCCGAGAGCATGACGATCGGGACGTCAGAAAGCCGACGGATCATCGGCAAAAGCGCGAAGCCGTCGATCTCGGGGAGCATCACGTCGAGCACGATCACTTCGGGCGTCCAGGTTCGAATCGCGTCGAGGGCGGCGGGGCCATCGGCCACGACGCGCACCGCGAACCCGGCTTGACCGAGGCCGTAATCGAGCATATCGCGGATGGCGGACTCGTCGTCGACGACGAGAACGCGCGCGCCGAGCGTCTCCATAGCATAACAATACACGGTCGGTCCTCTCGTGTACCTGGGGAGACGGGTCTGCCCGCCATAAAAGGTGAAGACCCGAATCTTCCCACCCATCGTAGCGAGACTTCGGTCTCCCGGAGGTCGGACGGTGTCCGTGATCCAGCAGCCCATTCTCTTTTCCGGAAATTCCAATATCGATCTCGCACGCGAGATCGCGACGAAGATGAACACGCGCCTCGGAAGCGCGCTCGTCGATCGTTTTAAAAATGAAGAATGCCGGATCGAGATCAAGGAAAAC
>JANYGA010000284.1 GCA_025359485.1 Rhodospirillales bacterium
GCGCGAGTTCGCGTAGGAGCGCGGCGAGCGACCGACCGTACGACGTGCGGTCGGCGAAAGCGAACCGCGTCGTCGCGCGCTCGCGGAGTGCCGCGAGTCGTGCCGGGTCGTCGAGCAGCGTTCGAATCGCGCCCGCCCACATACCGACGTCACGCGGATCGATGAGGACGGCGGCGCCGTCGGTCGATTCGGGAAGCGCGCTCGCGTCGCTCGCGAGCACGGCCGCGCCACACGCCATCGCCTCCATCGCGACGAGCCCGAAGCCTTCGGCGAGCGACGGTACGAGGACGAGCTCGGCATTACGATAGAGCGCGCGCAAGACCGTGTCGCTCGCTTCGATCTCGCCCGCGCGAACGCCACGCGCGCGCGCGTAGGCGCGATCCTGCGGCGAAAGCGTTCCTGCGATCACGAGCATCTCATCGGGTGCGCGTAACGCGCGCGCGCACGCGTCGATCGCAACGCGCACGTTCTTGCGCGCTTCGCTCGGCCCCACGAAGAGCGCGAAGCGGCTCCCCGCAATTCCCACTGGTAAGGCGTCACCGCCCGCGGGAAACCAAAACGGATCGGGAGATGGTGCGATCGTCGCGATCCGGTCGCGCGCGATAAGGAGATGACGTTCGATCTCGTCGCGCGCCCAACTCGAGTGCGCGAGCACGCGCGTGGCATCGCGTGCGGCGCGGCGGATCGGCCGCTGTTCCCGCGCTCGCGCGATCGGCTCGCGATGTGGCAGCGAGAAGGCGAAAGCGTCGTGGATACTTACGAGCGATGGCGCGGACGCGTCGTAGCGCATGCCGTTAAATGGAAACCACACGACATCGTACCGATCGCGCCGTGCGGCCGTCTTCGTCGCTGCGACGGCGTACGGAAATTCGGCCGCGAGTGTATCGCGATGGTCGCGACGATCGGCTAGGAGCACGACTTCGATGTCGCCGCGTTCCGCGATTGCGATCAGCACGCCGCGCGCGAGCCGGCCCATGCCGCGTCGATCGACGGCGAGACTTCCGGCGTCGACTGCGAGTCGCACGGCGGGGGCGGCTATCAAGGTTTTTGGTGAAAGACGAAGATCGCGAGCACGCTGATCGAGTTGAAGAGTGCGTGCGTCGTGACGCTCGCCCAATAATTGTGCGTGCGTGCGTAGACGTACGCGAGCACGATGCCACCGACCGTAAGCGGAACGGAGACCGTGAGTAATTGTCCGACCGAGCCCGCATGCACGGCGCCGAAGATCGCACCGCTCACGACGATCGCTAAAATCAGCGGCGCGATTCCGCGACCGATCGCGAAGAAATATTTCGAGAGCGCATTAAAAATAAAAACGCGAAAGATGAGTTCCTCGATCATCGGTGCCAGGACGCATGCGAGAAGGAAGAACGCGAGTTGTTCGGCCGGTGTCTTCATCGCTTTGAGCAGGGCGATCGCGTTTTCGGTGTCGTGGCGATGCGTCGCTGCGACGATTGCCGCGCCGATCAACGTTACGGCGAGCCACATCACGATCGTTCCGAGCAACGCCGTCCCCATCTCGGAGGCGTTGGGTCGACGAAAGCCGAGATCGCGTAGCGAGGTACGTGCGACGCGCGGCAGAACGAAACCGAGGTAGATTGCAATTGGAATGTAGCCGACGAGTTGAGCGATGAGCAACTGATCGGCACTTCGGAACGGCTGTCGCGGATCGACGAGGTGCAACATCGCGGCAACGATGAGATACGCGAGCGGCGGCACGACGTAAAAGACGACGGCGCCGAAGCCCGCGAGGATCGTTAGCGCAGGGCGCCACGCATCATGGGGCCAGGGCGTCGGCGAGAGCGCCGAAGGCGCCCAGGTCGAGTTGTTCCGCACGGATCTCCGAATCGATGTCGAGCGCTGCCAACGCCGATTGCGTGCGCGCGCGATCGATTTCGAGCGCGAGGAGCAAACTATTGGCGAGCGTCTTGCGGCGGTACGCGAAGCTTGCGCGCACGACCTGCAGAAAAAATGCGCGGTCGCGCACGCTCACGGGCGGTCGCGCGTGCGGTGTGAGCACGACGACGGCGCTATCGACGCCGGGTCGCGGATAGAACGAACCCGGTTTGAGAACGAACGCTCGTTTCGCCGTTGCGAAAAACCGGCAGAAGACGGTGAGGCTTCCGTAGGCGGGCGTCGAGGGCGCCGCGGTCAAGCGTTCGGCAACCTCGCGCTGAACCATGATCACGATGCGCGCGGGCGGATGGGGCGCCTCGAGCCACATCGTGAGCAGCGGCGTTGCGATATTGTACGGCAGATTTCCGGCCGCGCACCACGGGCCGGCCGCTGCGTATGCGGCGTAATCGTAGACGAGAGCATCTTCGTGTACGATCGTCGCCGCGGCGAGATCGCTCCGTTCGCGCAAGATCGCGACCATGTCGTCATCGACCTCGACGGCCGTGACGTCGGCGTTCGCAACAATCAACGCGGCCGTCAGCGCGCCCGTGCCCGGCCCGATCTCGATCACGCGCGTCGTTGGTGGCTCGACGCACAAAACGGCGATGCGCTTCGACGCACCGCCGTCCATGAGAAAGTTTTGTCCCAAACGTTTTTTGGGCCGCAGACCGCGCGCTGCCAGGAGCGCGCGCGGGTGGCTCGGCTCGGACGTCTCTATCGGAGGACGTAAACCGTGATGGGGCGCCGCCCGAATTGCAGGGCTTCGTGCTGCGTGTTCATGCCGAGGTCGATGCGGTTGCCCAAAATGGCTCCCCCCGTGTCGCCCGCTACGGCCCGGCCGTATCCCGGCACGAAGAGTTTGGTGCCCAGCGGAATGACGCGCGGGTCGACGGCGATAACGCCGAATCCGGCGCGAACGCCACTCGCCGTGATGCCGCTACATCCGTAACACCCGGCGGTGTATGCCGTGGCGATCATGTGAATCGCGCGCCCCGCGATATTGACGGCGTTCGTGAATCCTTGTTCGGCGACGTGCGCGAGCGATGCGTAGCTCGCGATGCCGCGCACGATCACGCGCGTTTGCGGTTGACGGACGATACGCGAAGCGAGGGTGACGCGAACGGGCTTGCCGTTGCCACGACGCACGTACCGAAACGTTGTCTCGCGGATCCCGGCGCGGCCTTTGGCGAGCGTGACGATTCTGCCGACGGCGAGCGTCGCATCGTTGCGCGTGCGGACGCGAGCCGCGATGTTCTGACGAACGTGTGCGGTCCAGATCGCGACGTGCACCACACGCACGTGATCATTCGCATCGACGACGCGCTCGAGTGCTGGTGAAATTTCATCATGCGTGCCGAACCGGACGTGTTGCGTTGCGAGCAGACGGCGTACGGTCGTCGGCACTACGTGCACGACGCGCGTATGCGACCCGACCGTCAACGACACGGGAACGGCGTTACGGATCTCGATGCTCATACCGTCGGTAAGATGCTCGCTCGTGCTCGGAGCGACCGTGTCGCCACGGCCCAAGCGAACGTTACGCTCGGCCAAAAATTCTCCAACGGTCGCGGCGGACGTGTGATACGTATACGGCGTGCCATCGCGGACGATCGTTGCGGTCGTCGTTTGATTCATCGCCGACGGCGAGAGCAGAACGGAATCCGAAGGCGATGCGGCCGAAACGATCGGCGTGACGTTGTCGATTTGTGAGCCGTGCGCGGGAAGAGCGAGTGCACCGAACATTCCAACAGAGAGAATCCCCGCAGTGATGACGCTCGCAATTCTTTGATCTCTAACGATCAACACGGCTCCTTAACTAGCGTGTGCCACATTGAGAGCCGACATTCCCGAACGTGCAAATTTGGGCGCCGAAATCTCGATGTGCTGGGTGCAAAGTAGCGGACATCCTCCAATCGAAGGACGACCACAGGCCCCTCCGAATCGGGGGCCGCGGAACTTCGGGCACCTTATCACGGGAATTTGTCCCGCGTCAACTTGACAAATCGTCATTCCGACCAACGTAGGCGACGCCCGGCCAATCGAAGAAGGCGGTGTGCATCGTGAGCGCGTTCCGTGTCGGGCTTTTTACCGAATGTTACCGACCGATTCAAAATGGGATCGTCGCATCTCTCGACGCGCTCGCGTGCGCGCTCGGTCGTTCGCAGCGTGCCTATGCCATCATCACTCCGGCGATGCCGAATTATCGCGAGGACGATCCGCGCGTCATTCGCGTGCCATCTTTTCCGTTGCCGACGCGCACGGCATATCGTCTTACGGTACCGTACTTTTCGCATTCGCTCGGCGACGTGTCGATCGTTCACGCGCACTCGCCATTCGTAACGGGGTGGCTCGGCGCACGTATCGCGCGTCGCGCGCGCGTCCCACTGGTCTTCACCTATCACACGCAACTCGAAGCGTACGCGCATTACGTTCCGTTCCAACGCGATGCCACGCGTCGCGCTGCAACGCGTCTCACGCGCGCGTATGCCAATGCAGCGGATGCCGTCATCGTCCCGACGCGTGCGATGGAATCGCATCTGCGTGCGCTCGGCGTCACGTCTCGCATCGAGATCGTGCCGAGCGGAATCGATTGCGCGCGATTCGCACGCGGCGTGCGTCGCGACGATCTCCGCGCGCGTTTCGGAGCGGCAGCGCACGAACGCCTGGTGATCGTCGTCGGGCGTTTGGGCCGCGAGAAGAACGTCGATCTCGCACTCGAAGCGTTCGCACGCCTCCGCGATACGCGCGCGCGTATCGCGATCGTCGGTGAGGGAACGCATCGCGCGGATCTGGAGCGCGCGTGTGTGCGACTCGGCATCGCATCGCGCGTGCATTTTGCAGGTGAGTTCGCGCGTGAAGATCTGCCCGACGTCTACGCTTCGGCCGATGCATTCGTCTTCACGAGTCGCACCGAAACCCAAGGGCTCGTGCTCGTCGAGGCGCTCGCGTCCGGCGTCCCCATCGTCGCAGTCGAAACGCCTGCGACCGTCGACGTTCTCGGGGGTGCGGGGACGCTCGTTACCGGCGGTGCGGCGGATTTCGCGGCGGCGCTGGATGTCGTGCTCGATGCCGGCCGGTTCGCGCTCCGGCGCGAACGCGACGTTTCGGACCGGTTCGACGGCGATCGGCTCGGCGCTCGCGTGATCGCTTTCTACGACGAACTCATCGATGCGGGTCGGGCGCGCCCGGCGAGCTCGCCCGAGCCCACGGCGATCGTCTCGAGTTGACATCGAACGTACGTTCGATGTATGATTGCGTCGAGGCAACTATGAATATGAGCACATCGACGCACGACTCAGTCGTAACGGCAACGCTCGGATTCGCGGCAAGTAGCGCGGGCGACGGCGTCGCCTATGTTGCCCTCGTCGGAGCGGACGATCGAAACGAAACTCTCGTCAGGGTGGCGTTCCGATGTCGTCCGCTTCCGGCGCTTCGCGGTCGGGATATCGCATATGCGGCGACGGAAGCCGTTGCCGCGCATCTGCTTCGACGAGGCATCCGCTCAGTCGCGCTCGCCTTCGATGACGCGTCGCTCGAGCGCGACCTCATCGAACACGCGAGCGTCCCCGCGACGCTCACGATCCCGTACGTCCGGCTACGGTGCGCGCTCAATCGCTTCGCACGTGTCGACCTCCGCGCGATCGACGACGGATCGACGCGCGATCTCGGCGCCCGCGCCCGTGCGGAGGTCGCTCTCGCCGTCGCCGCCTGAAGGTCGCTTGCGGCGGCTGCGCCGCGCCGATCTCGCCGCCGACACGGTGGCGCTCGCGCAGCAACTCTTGGGCACGGTTCTCGTCTCGGATTCGGAGGGCATGCGTTGCGCGGTGCGGATCGTCGAAACCGAAGCCTACGTTCCGGGCGACCCTGCGGCGCATGCGTATCGCCGCGAAACGGTCCGAAATCGATCGCTCTTTTTGCGGCGCGGTCACGCGTACGTCTACCTCATCTATGGGATGTACTTCTGCGTGAACGTCTCGAGTGAGACGGCGGGCGTCGGCGCGGGCGTGCTGATTCGGGCGGGAGAGCCGGTCGCGGGCATCGAGGCGATGTGGGCGCGTCGTCCGCACGCGACGGTACGCGATCTTTGCCGCGGTCCCGGCAAGCTCGCCACGTCGCTTGCCATCACGCGTCTCTTTGACGGGCTCGACCTCACGGAGCCGGGTCCGCTCTGGCTTGCCGCGGGCTCGCCCGTGCCCGAGATCGGCACGAGCGTTCGCATCGGAATCACGCAGGCCGCCGATCGTCTCTTGCGTTTTTACGAGCGTGGAAGCCCGCACCTCAGCGGTCCGCGGGCGCTTAACCGCTAAAGCAAACGCTCCGCGTCGCGTTCGCGATTCGGGAGCGATTGTGGGTCCGCGTGGCGAAGAGAAGCCTGTCGTGCGATTGCAAAAGTACCTCGCCCACGCGGGCGTTTCGTCGCGTCGGAAGGCCGAAGAATTTATCACCGCCGGTCACGTGCGCGTGAACGGGAAAACCGTTCGCGAACTCGGCACGTCGGTCGAGGCGGGAGATCGCGTCGAATTTGCGGGCAACGTCGTCGTCGTTCCCGATGAGAAGCGCTACGTCGTCCTCAACAAACCCGAGAAGGTCATGACGACGATGCGCGATCCCGGCGGTCGCAAAACCGTGGCGTCGCTCGTGCCGCGTGACGGCGGGCGCGTCGTTCCGGTCGGTCGTCTTGATTACGATACGTCGGGTCTGCTCTTTCTCACGAACGACGGCGATATGGCGCACGTGTTGACGCATCCGAAATTCGGCGTGGAAAAGACGTATCGCGCCGTCGTCCAAGGCCGTCTGCAAGGCGAGGATATGAAGAAGTTCATCGCGGGCGTCCGTCTCGACGACGGTCGGAGTCGGCCCGCGAAGCTTCGCGTCGTGCGTGCTGGTCCCGCAGTCTCCGAAATCGACGTGACCATTCACGAAGGCCGCAATCGTCAGGTTCGACGGATGTTCGAGACGACCGATCACCCCGTGCTCTCACTCGTTCGCCTGCGGTTCGGGCCGCTCAATCTCGGCGATCTCTCACCCGGCACGTGGCGCGACGTCACCGATCGCGAGCTCTCCGCGCTGCGCGCGTTGCAGAGCGACGCCGAACGATCGACGCGCGATGGTGCCGACGATGAAGGGGATGCGTCGTGATGGTCCGCGGGGTCCGCGGCGCGACGACCGTCGAGCGTGACGACGCCGAATCGATCTTGTCGGCCACCGAAGAACTCGTGCGCGAAGTCGTTGCCGCAAACGGCATCGCCTCCGAAGACGTCGCCTCCGCGCTCTTCACCGTTACCCCCGATTTACGCGCGGAATTTCCGGCCGCGGCCGCGCGTCGGATGGGGTGGACGATGGTGCCGCTTCTCAACTTTACCGAGATCGGCGTGCCCGGTCGGCTCGAAAAATGCATTCGCATTCTCGTGCACGTGAACACCGACAAGAGCCAAGCGGAGATGGTTCACGTCTACTTGCGCGAAGCGGTTGCGCTTCGTCCCGATCTCGTCACGCCCACAACACCCGTCGCTCGGAGTACCACGCCCCAATGATCATCGTCATGCGCCCTCATGCCGCCGAAGCGGAGCTCGATGCGGTTACGACCCTCATCGCGTCGCTCGCGCTGACCTCGCACATCAGCCGTGGCGCGGAACGCACGATCGTCGGCGTCGTCGGTGCACCCGCCGATAAGGAGACGTTATTGGCTCAGTTCGCCGGGCTCGACGGCGTCGAATCGGTCGTGCCGATCTCCAAGAGCTTCAAACTCGTAAGTCGCGAAGCGCGGCCCGAACGGACGATCGTCCGCATCAAGCCGGGTATCTCGTTCGGTGGCACGGAGATCGCGGTCTGCGCCGGTCCGTGTAGTGTCGAATCGCGCGAACAGCTCGAGACGACGGCGAGTGCCGTTGCGGCGGCGGGTGCGAATATTTTGCGCGGCGGTGCGTTCAAACCGCGCACATCGCCGTATGCATTCCAGGGGCTCGGCGAGGAAGGCCTCAAGTATTTGCGCGACGCTGCCGACCGCAACGGGCTCGCCGTCGTGACCGAAGTGCTCGACGTGCGCGACGTGGAGCTCGTTTCGAAGTACACGGACATCTTGCAGATCGGCGCGCGGAACATGCAGAACTTCACGCTCCTGCGCGAAGTGGGCGGTGCGCGCGTTCCGGCACTGCTCAAGCGCGGGATCGCGGCGACGATCGACGAGTGGCTGATGGCGGCTGAGTACATCTACGTTGCGGGCAATCATCAGATCGTGCTCTGCGAGCGCGGCATCCGCAGTTACGATCAGGCCACGCGCAATCTGCTCGATCTCTCGGCCGTGCCGGTCGCGCAAGGCCTCACGCATCTCCCCGTCATCGTCGATCCGTCGCACGGCACGGGTATCCGCAATCTCGTCGCGCCGATGAGCCTCGCGGCGGTTGCCGGCGGCGCCGATGGCCTCATCATCGAGGTCCATCCCAATCCCGCGGCGGCGTTCTCCGACGGCCCGCAATCGCTCACGCTCCCGATGTTCGCCGAGCTCATGGCGCGCATCGCCCCGGTCGCCGAGGCCGTCGGCCGCAAGCTCCCGGAGCCCGCGACCGCGGCTGCGTGAGCTCGGCCCCGACGCTCGGCATCGCGGGCGTCGGGCTCATCGGCGCGTCGATCGGTTTGCGGGCCGCAGCGAACGGCACGACGGTCGTCGGGTGGGATCCCGTTCCGGCGCACCTCGCAGCGGCTCGCGGTCGCGGTGCGATCGTGCGCGAAGCCGCCGATTTCGCTGCGCTCGCGAGCGACGTCGATACGCTCGTGATCGCAGCGCCGCTCGATGCCAC
Organism: Rhodospirillales bacterium; assembly: GCA_025359485.1. Taxonomy (GTDB): domain Bacteria; phylum Vulcanimicrobiota; class Vulcanimicrobiia; order Vulcanimicrobiales; family Vulcanimicrobiaceae; genus JANYGA01. Next base: position 8,694 of record JANYGA010000284.1, read on the forward strand.
GCTCGAGCTGTTGCGCGCGCTCGCCACGCAGCCGGCGCGAGCGTCGCTCGTGCTCGACGTCGCATCGGTGAAGGCGCCTGTAGCCGACGTCGGTCGAGCTCTTCGCGCGTTCGTCGCAACGCATCCCATCGCGGGCTCGGAACGCAGCGGTCCCGAGGCGGCCGATGCCGCGCTGTTTCTCGGTCGCGTGTGGACCTACGATGCGGCGGCGCCGGCCGATCTTGCGGGGCTCGCGCGAGCCTTCATCGCCTCGATGGGCGCGCGCCCGCTCGAGATCGATGCCCACGAGCACGATCGCATCGTCGCGCTCACCTCGCATCTTCCACAGATCGTCGCCGTCGCGCTCGGCGCCCGGCTCGGCGAGCAAGTTTCGGAGCCGGGCGTCGCGGAGCTCTGCGGAACGGGCATGGCCTCGATGTTGCGCCTGGGGTCGTCATCGTGGCACGTTTGGCGAGCGATTCTCGCGGCAAATGGCAAGCCCGTCGCGCAGGAAGTCCGCGCTCTCGCAGACGTACTGTTTTCACTCGCTGAAAATCTCGATGCCGATTGCGTCGACGAACTCAGGCCGATTTTCGCAGCGTCGGCGGCTGCCGTCGCCCGCTTGGGCGCGAACGGTATGCCGAGCGCACGCGTTCCTAGCGATAGGCACGTCTCGGACGAAAGGTGATCATGGCTCCTACTCTATCTCTCAGCGCGCTCGCGCGCATCGGTACGGCGATCGGCGCGCTCGCGCTCGCGAGTTCGGCTGCCGCTTCCGCCGATGTTGCGGTCAACTACTACACGCCCCCGAAGCTCAAAACGCAGGGGAAGAGTACGATCCCCGTCGCCGGCGCCGGGACCGTGATCGTGAAAGTGCTCGTCGCGAAATCGGGCGCCGGCACGGTGCAAGGCGTGGTCCGCTCGACCAATCACGGCGACGATGCGACGGCACTCGACATCGCGAAAAATTCGACGTATCGCGCGGCGACGCGCGGGACGGCACCGCAGGTCGCCTTCTACGATTTCACGCTGAAATTCACGACCAAAGGCGGCGGGGCGAATACCGTCGGCGATGCGGCCGAAGCGGGGGCGCTCGCGCAATACGAACGACAGATTCGTGTCGGCAATTACACGGGCGCGCAGGCCGGGCTCAAAACCTATATCGCGGAGCATCCGACCGACGCGAAAGCGCAAATCGATTTCGGCGTTGCAAGCGCGTTCCTCAACGATGCGACGGCAGCGGCCGCCGCGTTCGATAAAGCGGGCGACATCCCGGAGAATTATAAGGCGCTTGCGGCCAAGGCGTACAACGACGCGGCAAGCGAGCACATCAAAGCCAAAGAGTATCCGGCGGCGATCGCGGCGGCTAAACGTGCGGTCGCAATCGCGCCGGGCCCATTTACGTACAATACGCTCGGGACCGCCGAAGACGCATCGGGTGCACACACCGATGCCATCACCGATCTCGAAAAGGCGCGTTCGCTCGCAGCTGCCGACGCCACATTCAAGCCGGCCAGTCGCGCCACGATCGACGTCAATCTCACGTCCGCATACGTCGCAGCAGGCAAGATCGACGATGCGAAAACGATCGCTGCCGAATCGGCGAAACTCGATCCCTCGCAGATGAACGCCGGACTTTTCGTGGCCGGATATTACACGAAGTCGGCGAGCGATCTCGCGCAGGCGAATAAATTCCCCGAAGCGGCAACGATGCTCGAAGCGGCGGCTGCCGTCGCACCATCGCAGGCGGCGACGCTCTACTCGCGTGCGGCACTCATGTATTTCCGCGTCGCGAAGAATGGCGACGTCGGTCGCGCGCAGATCGACGCGGATAAAGCGATTGCGCTCGCGCCCAACGACGCGCTCGCAAATTTTGCTGCGGGGTTCGTGCTCGCGAATCAGCCGGGTAAAACCAAAGACGGGCTCGTCATTCTCAATCGCGCGGACGAACTCGCCAAAAAGGGAAATGATCCCGCTCTCACCGCGAATATCGAAGATACGATCAAACGGCTCGGCGGATCGAAATAACGACCGCCGAGGAATAAGCGAAAACGGGGTACAACCCCCGTACCGCGACGGGTCCTCGGCGTCGCTTCGATTCGTCCGCAGGTTACTTTTTCTGGCTTTTTCGGAGGCGACGCACCAGCGTGGATTTCTTTAGTGGCTTCGTAGAACTCATCAAGCAGGGCGGGATCGTCATGATCATCCTGATCCTGATGTCGGTCGTCGCCGTGGCCATCGTGATCGAACGGCTCGTGTTCTTTTCGCAACAGCACGGCGATAGCCGCGCACTCTTGCGCACGCTCGGGCAGAAGATCGCTTCCGACGATATGAATGGCGCGATCAAAGTCTGCGAGGAGAATAAGGGCATGTTGCCACGTATTCTCGCGTTCGGTCTGCATCGCGGAACGAAAACGCGCGCCGATATCACAGACGCACTCTCGATCGCGTTGATGGAGAACCTCAACACATTGGAGCGCAATTTGGGCGTCATCGGAACGATCGCGGTCGTCGCACCCTTCGTCGGTCTCTTGGGTACCGTTTCCGGTATCATTCATGCCTTTAACGATATCGCGCTCAAGGGTAATTCGACCCCGGCCGTCGTTGCCGCCGGCGTCGGCGAAGCGCTCGTTACGACGGCCGCCGGCCTTTTCGTCGCCGTCGTTTCCGTCGTTTTCTTCAATTACTTCAAAACGCGCATCAAGGCGTACAACCAAGAGATGATCGTTTCGGCGAATCAACTCGCGGAAATCTTACACTTTCATAACGCAGGCGAACCGATCCCGACCGATCTCTATCAGCCCGTCGGCTCCGGCCGATCGGCAGCGGCGCCCGCCGCCGTCAAGTAGGCCGAGCGCATGTCGCTCATCTCGGCTAGCCAAGACGACGATGTCATGGCCGAGATCAACATCACCCCGTTCACGGACGTGTTGTTGGTTTTGCTCATCATTTTCATGCTGCTCGCAGCGCTCGTCACGCCGCCCGGCTTTCAAAAAGAGCTGCCCAACAAGACCGACAATACGCCGCAGCAGCAGCAAGATCAGAAGAAGACGATCGATATCGAAGTCAACGACAAGGGCACGATCTTCGTCGACAACGCGAAAGCGAACGACAAAACGATCTACGGCATCTTAGTCCAGACGGTCGCCAAACGTGGCAAACTCCACGTTTCGATCACGTCGGATGCGAAAGCGCCGTACGGCACGATTATCCGTATTCTCGATGCGGCAAAAGAAGCGAACCTCGAAGACGTCGGATTCGTGACGTCCTAACATGGCCGTCGCAACGCAACAAGGCGAAGAAGACGTCATGTCGACGATCAACATCACGCCCTTCACGGACGTGTTGCTGGTCCTCCTCATCATCTTCATCATTCTCGCATCGGTCACCAAAGAACCGCACCTTCCCGGCGCCCACAATGCCGAGAAGGTGAAAGATTCGCAGATCATCGTGTACGTCGACGAGAAATCGCATATCCAGATCGGGTCGAGCACCACGGATATCGCGGGTGCGCCTGCGGTCTTCAAAACGCTTCAGGAACAAACCAATCATATCTACACGAGCGTGATCATCAAGGCGGATCCCAAGGCGAATTACGGTACCATCCTTCAGGTCATGGACGCGGCGAAAAAAGAGAATCTCACGAATTTCGGCCTCGCCAATAAAACCGATGGTGCCAAGAATTAAATGACCGCACCAGCCACGCCACCACCGGCGCCGCGGCGTCCGGGCGACCGAGTACGCTCTTTTCTCGGCTATGCATTTATCATCTCGCTCCTGGTGCACTTGGTCGTTTTGCCGTTCTTCGGACTTCAAAAACGTGCGGCTGAGAAAGCTGAGCCTGAAAAAGTTTCGTTGACGAAAAAGATCAAAGTCCGCGTACCGACGCCGCCACCGCCCACCCCGACGCCAAAGCCGACGCCGCCTCCGACACCACCGCCGAAGCAAA
>JANYGA010000012.1 GCA_025359485.1 Rhodospirillales bacterium
CGTCGTCGCTCGTCGATGCGACGCCCGACGTGCAACGTCAAAAGCTCCTCACCCAGGGCCGATTCACCGCGCTCGTCGCGTGGAAGTTACTCGACGAGGCGGGCAACGAAGTGCCGCACGATGGCAAGACGCCGGGCGACCTCTGGGTGCGCGGCGCGGCCGTGACCGCATCGTATTATCGTGTTGGCGACGATCTGCCGTGCTTCGCCGACGGATACTTTCACACGGGCGACGTCTGCACGGTCGACGAGCTCGGCTATCTACAGATCGTCGACCGCTCCAAAGATCTCGTAAAGTCAGGCGGCGAGTGGATTTCGAGCGTCGATCTCGAGAACACGCTCATGGGGCACCCCGCAATTCGTGAAGCGGCCGTGATCGGTTTACCGCACGAGAAGTGGGTCGAGCGGCCCGTCGCCGTGGTCGCGCTACGCGATGGTCAAGCGGTTGAGGAAGCCGCCGTACAGGCGTGGCTCGCCGAGCGTATCGCGAAGTGGATGGTCCCCGATCGCATCGTCTTCGTCGACGCGATTCCGCGAACGGGAGTCGGTAAGTTTTTGAAGCGCGACCTGCGCAAACAATACGAGAATCTCCTCATTAGCTAACGCCGTATTACTTCGCGATAATGCCTAGCGCTCGGGCGATCGGTGTTCTCGTGACGAGCGCGTGGTGTTTGTTCCGTTGACGACGAGTGCCGCTCATTTTAGGCGGCCGCTAATGCTGGCGAGCGCGGCACTTTTCGACGCGTCGATGACCGGACGCGTTCATCCAAGGAACTTTCGAAGATAGGTGCGTATAGCACCCGTCCAACGATCCCGATCCCGTCACCCAATGCGGTAAAAAGTTCTACCTAGCGCTCCGAAAGGACTCGACGTGCCAGACTTCACCGATGCCAAGCAACTCGAATTGATGTGGGAATCCGACACCCGGTGGGCCGGAATTCGGCGTCCCTACAGCGGAGCCGACGTCGTTCGCCTTCGCGGTTCGTTTCAAATCGAGTATACGCTCGCTCGTCGTGGGGCGGAACTTCTCTGGAAACATCTTTCCAACGAGCCCTATGTCGCTGCGCTCGGCACGATGACCGGTGGTCAAGCCGTTCAGGCCGCCAAGGCCGGCCTCAATGCAATTTACCTCTCGGGCTGGCAGGTTGCCGCAGACGCCAATGGCGCGTCGCAAACGTATCCCGATCAGAGCCTCTATCCCGCGAATTCCGCACCCCAACTGGTGAAGCGCCTCAATAACGCGTTCCAGCGCGCGGACCAGATTCAGCAGAGCGAGGGCAAAGAAAACCTCAACTACTTCTTACCGATCGTTGCCGATGCGGAAGCCGGATTCGGCGGCGCGCTCAACGTGCACGAAATCGTCAAGTCGTTCATCGAAGCCGGCGCCGCTGGAATCCATCTCGAAGATCAACTGGCGAGTGAGAAGAAGTGCGGCCACATGGGCGGCAAGGTCCTCATTCCGACCAAGACGGCCATTCGCAATCTCGTCGCCGCGCGTCTCGCAGCCGATCTCATGGGTGTTCCGACGCTCATCGTCGCTCGCACCGATGCCAACGGCGCACAACTCATCACGAGCGACGTCGACGAAATAGATCGTCGATTCATCTACGGCGAGCGCACGGAAGAGGGGTTCTTTCGGCTCAAAGGCGGGATCGAGGCCGCGATCGCGCGCGCCATCGCCTATGCGCCCTACGTCGATCTCATCTGGTGCGAGACGAGCGAACCCAATATCGAAGAAGCGCGCCGCTTCGCCGAAGAAGTGCACGCAAAATTTCCCGGCAAGTGGCTCGCCTACAATTGCTCGCCGTCATTCAATTGGAAGCTCAAGCTCTCACAAAGCGACATCGAGACGTTCCAGCAACAGCTCGGCGCGATGGGTTATAAGTTCCAATTCATCACGCTCGCGGGCTTCCACGTGCTCAACCATTCGTTTTTCCAGCTCGCCAAAGAATTCAAGTCGCGTGGTATGGCGGCATATTCCGAATTGCAGCAAGACGAATTTGCATCGGAAAAAGACGGCTACACGGCGACGCGCCATCAACGCGAAGTCGGTACCGGCTACTTCGACGAGATCGCGCAAGT
>JANYGA010000024.1 GCA_025359485.1 Rhodospirillales bacterium
CCGACCAACGGCCCGCGAGCAGCGGCGTGAGCGTGAACGATACGAGCAATGAAAAGAGCGTCGCCACGACGATGACGATGCCGAACTCTTTCATGTACTTGCCGACGATGCCGGAGAGAAACGCGATCGGCAAAAACACGACGACGTCGACCAGCGTGATCGCGATTGCGGCGTTGCCGATCTCGGTGCGACCGTTGATCGCCGCATCCATCGGCGACTCGTCCATATCGCGGTGACGCGTGATATTTTCGAGCACCACGATCGAGTCGTCAACCAGAATACCGATCGTGAGGCCGAGACCCATGAGCGAGATGACGTCGACGGTAAAATTCATCATCTTCATCACGATGAACGTCGCGAGCAGCGACGTGGGAATCGCGATCATGACGACGATGGCGTTGCGCCACGCGTGCAAGAAGAGCAACATGACGATCGCCGTGAGCACGATGCCTTCGAGGAGGCTCTGCAAGACGCCGTTGACCGACGCACGCGTGTAATCGGCCGACGCATCGATCTCACCGAACGTCACGTTCGGAAATTCTTTCGCGAGTTTCGCGATCACGACGCGCGTGAGTTGCGTCGTCTTGAGCGTGTCGGCGTCGATCTGACGTTGCACGTCGAGCAAGATCGAAGCGTGGCCGTTATAGTGCGTGGGCCGCCGTTGTTCGACGTGGCCGTCGTCGACGCGCGCGAGATCCCCGACGCGTAGCGTCTTCTGTGCGCCGCCGGGCACGGCGACGGGAATGAGCAAAATATCCTGCGGTGCCGTAATATCGGCATGCACGGAGACCGTCGTCTCCTGCGACGCCGCATCGATGCGACCGCCGGGGAGATTGGCGTTATTGCGTTCGAGGACGGAGCTTAGATCGGCGAGCGTGGCGTTTGCCGCGAGCAGGCGCGATTGATCGGGATAGACGTGGATCTCGCGCGCGGTATCGCCCGCGGTATCGACACTGAGCACGCCCGGCACGCCTTTGAGTTCGGGCACGATACGATTGGTGACGAGATCGGAGAGTTCGGCGGCCGACAGTTTCTGCGAGCTGACCGCCTCTTCGATGATCGGATCGCTGCCCGTGCCGAACTTCGTAACCTCGGGCGGCGTGATATCGCTCGGCATGTAAATGCGCGCGGTATCGACGCGGCGTTGCACGTCGATCGTCTCATAGTTGAGATCGCTATCGAGTTTGAACTTGGCAATGACGGTCGCGGTGCCTTCCTGCGCCGTCGCCGAGAGGCGGTCGAGATTTTCCATGCCGTCGATCTGATCTTCGATCGGCTTGATGACGAGCTTCTCCATCTCGGCGGGCGAGGCGCCCGGGTAGCTCGCGTGCACCGCGACGATCGGAAACGAGACGTTGGGGAAGAGGTTGACGCCGAGTGAGAGATACGAGAAAAGCCCGTAGAGCGCGAGGCCGATGAAGACCATCGCGGTGATGACCGGCCGGGTAATTGCAAATCGCGTCAACCACATACGAATCTGGCTCCATGAATGGCCCGGGCACGTTAGCCCCAGATACCGAGGGTTTGACGCCGGTGTTTCGAGGCACGGCAACGTTCGAGCCCGTCCCTGCTACGATGCCACGGCTTTCTGGGAAAACCCGTGTACGAGGGGCGCTCGGTGCGACTTAGCAAAGAAAAAGCTCCCGTGAGCAGCGCAATCGATATCCTCGTCAGAAATGCCGCCATCCACGAAGCCGATTTCGAGGGCCCGCGTGAAGTCATCCCGACCGAACACGTGGCGATCGTCACCTGTATGGACTCGCGGATCGATATCTTCCGAATTTTCGGCCTCGACTCGGGGCAGGCGCATATCTTGCGCAACGCCGGCGGCCTCGCGAGCGACGACATGCTGCGCTCGCTCGTACTCTCACAGCGCGCCATGCAGACGCGCGAAATCGTGCTGATGCACCACACCCGTTGCGGACTGCACGGAACCGACGAGGCGGCGCTCAACGCCACCCTCGTCTCCGAAGTCGGACACGCGCCGCCGTACCGCTTCGGCGCGTTCGAAGATCTCGATGGCGCCGTCCGCGACGCGGTCCAGCGCGTCCGCGCGCATCCGTTTCTCCCTCACCGCGACCACGTGCGCGGCTTCGTCTACGATGTCGAAACGGGCCACGTTCGCGAGGTCCACGTTTAAGCGAAGGGCGCGCCCGATCCGACTTGCCATCGAGCGAAACGGACGTTTCGAAACGTCACCGTAACGCCCGTAGCGTATCGCAACGTCGCGCTCTGGACGGCTCGGAGAGAATCTGTTACCGGCCAATTGGTGGCTTACGCCGTGGGTCGGCATCGACGCCGCGATCGACGTGAACGCGCAGTTCGTCTTTCTGCCGGCATCGCGTTCCTCTCGCAATACGCCCTCCTCTTCGGGCAACCGGTTTCACGTGCGCGGCGCTTCCTCACGGCCATCACGGTCGTCGTCGCGTTTTTCTCAAGTCTGATGTGGACGGGAGCCGCGCAGGCGAGCACGAGTTCGGCCGGCTTGCTCGGCATCGCCGGCCTGTGGTTCGGCTTTCTCGATATCCACGCATGGCTCGCTTCGCAGCCCGCCGTGCTTTTTCTCAGTGTCGTCGGACCGCCAGCCGTTGCATGACTCTGCGCGCTCGCGGCCGTGCGTGCGTCGCGAGGCTCCGAGCGGCCGCGCGTTGGGCGAATTTGCGTACCCGGTGGTGACGCGCGGGCACGAGATGGGCGTGCTCGTCCTTGGACCGAAAAAGAGCGGCGATCGATCTACTCGCGAATGGCATGGGCATCGCGCTCGGTCAAATTTACGAGAGCGGCAAGGCGGGCAAGAACGAGATCCTCGATGCGATCGACGCTCTGGAACACACCAATCGCACCATGGTCGCCGCGATAAACGCGCTACCGGATGCGATCGCCGCGAAACTACACGAGGAGCGGACGCCGCTCATCGGCTGATCGCGCCTGAACCCGAACGTACTGTAAAAACCCCCGGCAGGCGGCGTGCCTCCGGGGGTTTGAAATGTGGTGCGCGAGACTGGA
>JANYGA010000050.1 GCA_025359485.1 Rhodospirillales bacterium
TGCCGACCGTATTGTCGCGCACGATGGCGCGCTCGAAGCCGCGCTTGCGGCAAAGGCGGCGGGTAAGGTTCGCTTCATCGGTTTTACCGGTCACAAGCATCCCGCGATTCATTTGCACATGCTCGAGGTCGCGCGAAAACACGATTTCGTCTTCGATACGATTCAGATGCCTCTCAACGTGATGGATGCGCATTTTCGGAGTTTCGAACGGCTCGTGCTGCCCGTCGCACGCAACCTCGATCTGGGAATTACGGGTCTGTTGGAGCCGATCGCCATGTTGCACTACGGCCTCAACCTCGGAACGAGCGTCGTCATCACGGGAATCGACTCGCGTCCCGTCCTCGAGCAAGCGTTTCGCGCCGTAGAAACCTTCGTGCCGCTCGAGCCCGACGTCGTTGCCGCGATGCTCGCAAAGACGGCGCCCCTGGCTTGCGATGGTGCGACCGAACTCTATAAAACGTCGCATTTTTTCGATAGTACGGTCCAGAACCCGGCGTGGCTGGGCTGAGGCATCCTTCGCCCGGGCGGGCTCGAGCGCGTGGCGGTCTAATGATCACGTATGAGCGTTAAAGCACAATTTCCGGCCGAGCAGTCCGCCACTGGTGAATTTCAGCGGCAAGGCGACGCTTTCGGTGGACGCGTCTCCGTGCGGGAAGGCGCGCTCTTTCCCGTCGTCGCCAAACGCTACCATCTGTACGTTTCACTCGCGTGCCCGTGGGCGCATCGCACGATCATCGTACGCAAGCTGCAAGGTCTCGAAGATGCGATCGGGATGACCGTCGTCGATCCGATTCGCAACGACGAAGATGGTTGGACTTTCCGCGAGGGGCGTGGCTATTCGATCGATCCGATCAACGGCTTCGCATATTTGCGCGATGCGTATCTCGCGACCGATCCATCGTATCGCGGTCGCGTGACGGTGCCCGTGCTTTGGGACACGCAAACCCATCGCATCGTCTCGAACAACGACGACGATATCATGCGCATGTTCGAAATCGATTTTGCATCACTCGCGAAGCATCCCCGCGAATTCTATCCCGCAGAGCATCGCGCCGAGATCGACAAGCTCAATGCCACGATCTATCGCGACGTCAATAACGGCGTGTATCAAGCGGGATTTGCATCGAATCAAGCCGCGTACGAGCCACCCGTGCGGCGGCTCTTCGAGCGCCTCGACGAACTCGACTCGCGTTTGGCCACACGACGCTATCTGTTCGGCGCGGTGCCGGTCGAGACGGACTGGCGTCTCTTCGTAACGCTGGTGCGCTTCGATGCGGTCTACGTCGGCCATTTTAAATGCAACCTGCGTCGCATTTCCGATTACCCCAATCTCTCGGGGTATCTGCGCGATCTCTATCAGATCGAGGGCGTCGCCGAGACGGTCGATTTCGACCACATCAAGCGGCATTATTATGCGACGCACGACGAAATCAACCCGGCGCGCATCGTTCCGCTGGGCCCGATCCTCGATCTCGATCGGCCGCACGGACGCGAGCATGTCGCGTAGTCTCGAGAATTTGGTAACCGCGGGAACCCTGGCGCCGGTCGCCTCGTTGTCCTAGTCGGAGGTTCTTTCATGACGCAATCATTGGTCCGACCACGTACGAATTCGCGCCTTACGGCGCTCGTCGCGGCTCTCACGCTCTTCGCGATGCTCGTAGGCATGGCGCCGCGCCCGGCAAAAGCCGACAGCGCATCGACGACGGCCGTCTTGCTCGGCGGTGCCGCAGCCGTGGCCGCAATTTTGATCTCGAATAACGTTCGCCACAAGCAGCAGCAAGCGAACACGCCGGTTGGTCGCACGCAAGACGGCGGCACGATCCTCGGCGACGGCCGCATCGTCTATCCCAACGGCGACGTCCTGCATACCGGCAACAACGGACAGGCTTGTACGTTCGACGGCTACGGCGTGCCGTGTAACAATAATCCCCAAGTCTACTATCCGCGCGATTACAATGGCGGCCGCCACGATAACGGCAATCATTACGGTCGGTACAAACACCATCACCACGATCGTAACGACGAGCAGGGCGATGAGGGCAATCACGGCCACGGCCACGACGACTAACACGCAATCGCATGCGTGAAGAAAAAGCTCGACGAAAATTCGCCGAGCTTTTTTTCCAAACGGGACAACGGGGGAGCATTGCGGCGGCTACGAAGTCGCCCGCTATGAAGCGTTCCGCAATCGTATTCTCCATCGCCACACTCGCGCTCACCGGCGCTCGCGCGTTCGCCGCATCGAAGCCCAATGGAAAACGCGGTCCGAAGCTCGTGAAGTTACCCGATGGTCTGAGCTATCAAGATCTCGTCGTCGGGAACGGTGCGATGCCGAAGGTGGGTCAGACGGTTCGCGTTCACTACACGGGTACGCTCGTCGATGGTAAGAAATTCGATAGTTCGCGCGATCGCGGCACACCATTCGAATTTCCGCTCGGGCAGCAGCGCGTGATCGCCGGATGGGATGAGGGCGTCGCGACGATGCGCGTCGGTGGTCGCCGCA
>JANYGA010000215.1 GCA_025359485.1 Rhodospirillales bacterium
GTGACGGGCGTGACGGGGACCAACGGCAAGACGACCGTGACGCATCTCGCGACGGCGATGCTCGAAGCGGGCGGTCTCCCGACGGGGCGCATCGGAACGCTCGGCGCGCGTTTGGGCGGCGCGATGTGGTCGCTCGAAAATACGACGCCACTCGCAGTCGAATTGCAGTCGCTCCTGGGCGAAATGCGCGATCGCGGCGCACGTGCGGTCGCGATGGAAGCGAGTTCGCACGCGCTGGCACAAGATCGCGTCGCCGACGTCGATTTCGCCTTCGCGGCGCTCACGAACGTGACGCGCGATCACCTCGATTATCACGGCACGTTCGATGCGTATGCGGCTGCGAAGCGCAGGCTCTTCGATCTCGCACCGGTCGCGATCCTCAATCTCGACGACGAACGCGGACGCGCGTGGACGGTCGAGTTGCGTGCGGCGGGCAAGACGGTCGATACGTATGCGCTTGATGTCGATGCGACGATCGTCGCGCGCGAGATCGCCGTGCGCGCCGACGGCAGCACCTTCACCGTCGACGGTCGCAGGTTCGCGCTGCGATTGCCCGGGCGCTTCAATATTTCCAACGCCCTCGCCGCGCTCGGGATCGCGCGCGCGCACGGCGTTGCCGACGACGATTCGGCACGCGCGATGGCGTCGTTCGAGCGCGTGCCCGGACGCATGGAACATCTCGCGGGTGGCGGGATCGACGTGCTCGTCGATTACGCGCACACCCCCGACGCGCTCGATGTCGTCTTGCGCGCCGCGCGCGAGACGACGCGTGGCGAACTCGCGGTCGTCTTCGGGTGTGGCGGCGATCGCGACCGCGGAAAGCGACCGCTGATGGGCGCGATCGCCCGATCGCGCGCGGATCGCGTCTTCGTCACGAGCGATAACCCGCGCTCGGAAGCGCCGCAAGAGATCATCGACGAAATTCTCGGCGGCATGGACGACTTGCGCGAGGTCGTCGCGCTCGTCGACCGACGCGCCGCGATCCGACGCGCGATTCTAGATGCCGAACCCGGCGACGTCGTCGTCGTTGCCGGCAAAGGGCATGAGACGTATCAGATTATCGGTACGGTTACGAACCATTTCGACGACCGCGACGAAGTTCGTGCGGCACTGGCCGCGCGCGAACCCGACCCCGCGTGAAGATTTCGCTCGACGCCGCAATCGCCGCATCGGGTGCGCGCGTGCTCGTGCCGGGTGCGTTGCCGATCGCCGCGCGCTTCTCGACCGATACGCGAACGCTCGTATCGGGCGACCTCTACGTCGCGCTGCGCGGAACGTCGTTCGATGGTCATGCCTTCGTCGCCGAAGCGCTCGCCTGCGGCGCGAGCGGAATCGTGGTCGACGACGCGCATGCGGTGCCGGGCGGCGTCGGCGCGCTCGTCGTCGACGATACGACGGCGGCCTATCTCGCTTTCGCAGGCGTCGCGCGGTCGCAGTCGCACGCACGCGTCGTCGCGATCACCGGAAGTGCGGGTAAGACGACGACGAAACACGTCCTCGCCGGGTTGCTCGAACGCGTGCAATCGGGTCACGTCACCGCGACGCATGCCAATGAGAATAACGAGATCGGCGTCGCGAAACTCTTTCTCGGCGCGCCCGAAGAAACGGCGTACGTCGTGGTGGAATTCGGCGCGCGTCACTTCGGTGAGATCGCGCCGCTCGCACGTGCCGCGCGACCCGACCTCGCGGTGCTCACGAATATCGGCGACGCGCATTTGGAGATCTTCGGTTCGCGCGAACGTCTGCGCGAAACGAAGTACGGGATCTTCGCGACCGGCGCGCGCGCGGTCGTTCCCGCACGCCCGAGCGAGCGCGGCGTCACGGGAGATGACGTGTCGCGCGACGACGTCGCGCGGATCTATTTCTTCGCCGGCGACGCGGCGGATGCGAGGCTCGCGCAGCCCTTGCACGGGCGTGATACGACCGTCGTGCTCGAAGGTCGCGAGCGACTCGTCATTCTTTCGGGTGAACGCGCCGACACGGACGCCGCATCGTTCGAGACACGCGTCACGGTCGAGGGCAATCATAATCTCCGCAACGTCGCTGCCGCCGCCGCCGCGGCGGTCGGGCTCGGCATCGATCCCGCGAGCATCGCCACGGCGCTTCGCGACGCCGATTTACCCGCAGGACGCTACGAGCGCGTCGCGCTCGGCACGCTCGCGATCGTCTACGATGCGTACAACGCCTCGATGGAAGGCACGCTTGCGACGCTCGCGTCGTTCGAAGCCGAAGATGCGGCGCGGCGTATCGTCGTCCTCGGCAGCATGGCGGAACTCGGCGTCGATGCGAGCGAGATGCACGCGCGCGTCGGCGGTGCGATCGCGAGCGAGCGGATCGCGTATCTGCTCGTCGGCGGCGATTTCGCAGGCGATCTCGCGCACGGCGCGCGCGCCGCGGGGTATCCCGAGGATCGCATCGTCGCCGTTGCGAGCAATAGCGAAGCCGTGACGTGGCTCGACGCGAACGCACGCGCGGGCGATTGCATCCTGCTCAAAGCGTCGCGGCGGTACCGGTTCGAAGAGATCGTCGATGGTCTGCGTGCCTCGCGCGCGAACGACGATGCACGTCATGCCTGAACTCGTGCAACGGCCCGCAACGATCGGTCGCTCTGATCCCACGCGCAAGCGAGAACCCTTCGGCAATCGCTTCGTCGCGATTCCGATTCGCACGCCGCTCGTGCGCGCGGGCGACGATCTCGCGGGCATCGTCGCGGAAGCCGTGCGCGGGGTCGTCCGCAGCGACGACGTCGTCGCGATCTCCGAGACCGCGGTCGCCATCGCGCAAAATCGCATGATCGCAGCCGAAACCATCCGCCCGACGCGACTCGCGTACGTGCTGTCTCGTCGCGCGGGCGCGCTCGCGACGATCAACCAGCCCGAATCGATGCAACTGGTCATCGACGACGTCGGTGCGTGGCGCGTCGTGTACGCGGCCGTCGCGCACGTCGTCGGCCGCGTGCTCGGCAAACGCGGCGTTTTCTATCGCATCCTCGGCGAAGCGATCTCGGCCATCGACGGCTACACGGGCACGCTCCCGCCGTTCGATCGACAGATCGTACTCGGGCCCGAAAATCCCGACGGCGCGGCGGCACAGATCGCATCGCGCATCGGCGCGCACGCGGTCGTCGTCGATGCGAACGATCTCGGCATCGCGAAGGTGTTGGGCGCGTCGCCGGGCGTGCATCGCGCGCATGTCGAGGAATCGCTTCGCGACAATCCACACGGCAACGGCGACGAGCAGACGCCGATCGTCGTACTCGCGTGGCGCGGCGTCGGCACGACGCCGCTTTTAGATGGCGGTGCGCGGTGAATGCGTTTGCCGTCAACCCTTTCTTTTTAACGGCCGTCATCGTCTTCGGCGTGACCAACATCGTCGCGCGGCCGCTCATCGATTTGCTGCGACGCGTTTCGTTCCAACAGCACGCCTATGAAGACGCGCCGAAAACGCATGCCGTCAAGAGCGGCACGCCGACGATGGGCGGCGTGCTCTTCGTCATCGCACTCGTCATCGCGCCGCTCGTCCATCCCGATTTCGCGACCGTCTCGCTCGCGGTTTTAGGCCTCGGATGCGGTCTCGTCGGGTTCATCGACGACTACACGTCGATCCGTCGCGGTAAGAACCGCGGTTTGAGCGCGGGTGCGAAATTCTCAGCCACGATCGCCGTCGGCATCACGTTCCTCGCTCTTGCGACGTACGGCGCGCGCCGGGGCGGCGCGTTCGAGCCGGGAACGATCTTCGCGACCGCCGCCTCGGCGGGCA
>JANYGA010000090.1 GCA_025359485.1 Rhodospirillales bacterium
TGTAATCGGTTTCGAGGTCGGTCGTGATCGTGCCGTCGGTACCGATCGTCGGCGTGACGTTGAGGTTGACGCCGACGTTGATGAACTGGACCTGTTGCGTTCCCGTGCGCGCGTCGAAATACACGATCGGATATTGCTGGCCGATGAGGAGTGAAGCCGGTACATTGTTTAGTGATGAAATGGTCGGGCGCGCGAGAACGCGACCCTCGCCCTTGGTGACGAGCGCGTTGAGACGTGCGTTGATCGCGATCGATTTCGTGATAAATGCCGTCGTGTACGGACCGGGCGCACCGCTCGAACCGCCGCCGTAAAAGAAGCCAAAATCGCTCGTGTCGTTGGGAGTAATGTCGGTAACGCGCACTTCGTACCGGACCTGCTGTCCCGGGCGATCGATGTTTGCAACGAGTGCCTTCACTTGCGACAAAAAATCGGCGGAACCGGTCAGCAAGAGTTGATTCTGCTGGTCGGCTGCGAAGGCGCTTTGCGGTGCCGTGATCGTGAGCGATGCCGTGAGCGCTTTGAGCGCTTCGCTCGCTTTGATATATCGCATCGGAATCGCGGCGTTCTGCAAGTTCGATGTTCCATCGAGTGCGGCGATCGTCGACTTCGCGCGATCGAGCGCGTCGCTCGATCCAGTAACGAGAATCGAGGCCGTCCGCTTATCTGCGACGACGAGCGTTCCGCGCGGCAACGCATCGCCCAGACCGTGCGCGATGTCTTCGGCATTGCCGTTGTGAATGGCGAAGATCGCGTGCTTGGTTCCATCGCGACCGCCGCTCGGATAACGGCGGTTCATCGCTTCGGTCGTACCGAGATAGATGACGTTACCGACGCGAACCGTCTGGAGATCATTCGCTTGCGCGAGCGTCTGTAAGGCTTGATTGAAACTCACGTTTTGAAGCCGTAACGTGACGTTATGATGTTGGACCGAACCATCGACGACGACGTTGACCGAAGCTTGCGTCGATAGCAATCGCACGGCATCGTAGATATCGAGCTCGCGGACATCGAGTGAAATCGGCGTTGCGGCGAGCGTCGCGCGCGGTAAGAACGCGCTCGCGAAGAAGACGAGCGCGAATGCGAACGCGCCGACGACGCGCGTGATCGGACGTGACTTCGCTTTATACATGGCGTTCCTCATCAACGGCGAGCGGACGGCGCATAGGGATAAGGCTCGGGGTACGGGGTCGGGCCGGTCGGATCGAACGTCGGGTTCGTGCCGACGGGGACGCCGCGCTGATTGACCGTCGGTAAGGGACCCGGGGACGGGAACGTTCCGGCGGGTGCGGGTGGGGCCGCCGTCGCGGTCACGGCCCCTGCGCCTGCGGGCGGCGCGAGTGGAGGCGATTGCGCTTGCGCGACGCCAAGGAGCTTCCGCAAATCGTCGAGGCGGATCGTCGCTTCGCTCGCCGCCACGCGGCGTTTCGGCGGTGCTGGGGGCGCTTCGAAGCTTCCGGCGAGGTCGAGGCGCGATCCATCGGCAAAAGCGAGGCCGCGCAGATCGATCTTCGCGACGCGTCGATCGCCTAAACGATCGCCGATACGCACGATATCCATCATGGTGCCGTTGGCGACGTACGCAACGGGATTGGCACCAACGATCGTCGCGCGCACGTCGAGGGTCGTCGCAGCGGAAGTCATGCGCACTTCACCCGGCGCACCTCGCTGATCCACGATCGTCGTGCCGACACCGGGATCGGGTACCGATGGCGCTCCCACAAGATTCGGCACGGTGGTATATCCCGGTGTATACGACCGCGATGCGTTTTCGGCTTGTGACGCGGGCGCTTCTTCGGGGCGATCTTCCGACGGGGCTGCGGCGAATGGATCGCGTTTGATCATGCTTCCCACGCGAGGCGGAAGCGCGCGTGGAGCGAGCGTCAGCGTCGGTGCGGGCGTTCCGACAAGACTTTGCGCGTCGAGTCGTTCGCCAAGCCCGGAAAACCATGCGATGTAGGCGGATGCCGAGAGAAAGAGCGCGAGCGATCGTTGCCGATTCGTGAACGTGATCATGGCGAAGCTCCCATTCGTGCGGCGTTCGTCGCGCGTTGCGGTTCGTAGATGATGGCGGGAACGCTCGCGATGACGAGTGCGCCATCCCGATGGAGGCTCGGCTCGAGGACCTCGACGATTTCGGAACCCGTCGAGAGGTCCGAGATCGTCGCGAGCAACGCGCGATACGTGCCACGCATCTCGATCGAAACGCGTGTCCGAACAAATGGTAAGGTGGGACCGTCGTTTGGATTCGACGCGGAATCTTGTGACACGCTCGTGGCGAGCAGCGCCACGCGATGGCGATGAACGGTCGTAGCGAGTTCGCGGACGAAGACCGCTTCAGGATTTTGCGCGAAGAGCGACGCGTAGCGCTCGCCAAGTTGCGCGCGTTCGGCGCGCAGCGACGGCACCTGCGAGAGAGCAATTTCATCGGAACGCAACTCGTTCTGCCCGTCGTCGATGCGCGCGTGCAACGCGTCAATCGTCGGCGTATACGCAAAATAGACAAGCGCGACGGCGAGTACGGTGAGCGCGATCGCGCCGATGCGTACGAGCCGCGTGACGTCGATGCGCGCGCTCATGGCCGACCCGCCGCATCGGGTATCGTTGGCGCTGGGGGCGTGAGGCCGACGGGAGCGCGGTGCGGCGCGAGCGTGGCTGGATCGGGCGTGGCACGCGCCGCAACGCGAGCCGTGAACCGCACGCCCGATGCATCGTGATTGTCGATGTTCACGAGCTTGGCGTTGGTCTCCGGAAGTGCGCGCGCGAGTGAGAGCATGGTGCCGCCGAGCGCGTCGA
>JANYGA010000105.1 GCA_025359485.1 Rhodospirillales bacterium
GGCGCTGAAGCTCCTCAGCCATCCCGACGGCATCGCGCTCTCGACGCGCAAGGTCACCGTCTCCACGAGCGGGCTCGTCCCCGAGATCGCGCGCCTCGGGCAGGACTTCGGCGGCAACGTCGGCCTCGCGATCTCGCTTCACGCCCCCACGGACGAGCAACGTTCGTCGATCATGCCGGTCAATCGACGCTATGCCATCGCCGAACTTATGGGCGCCTGTGCGGCATACGTTGAAAAAACGCGCCGGAAGATCTTTTTCGAATACGTCATGCTCGAAGGCGTCAACGACGACGATGCCTCCGCCACAGCGCTCGCAAAACTCATGCGCGGTCACCTGTATCACGTCAACCTCATCCCGTACAATGCGACGCCGGACGCGCCGCTGCGTGGCACATCCGACGCGCGCGTCCGAGCGTTTGCGAAAATTCTCGACGACGCTGGCGTTCCGACGACGGTGCGTACGCCGATGGGTCGCGATATCGCTGCCGCATGCGGCCAATTGCGCGCGCAAACACAGCCTCGCGCGATAGCGAGCTAACGATCGAGCTCGACCGTCCGCTGACGCACGCCTGTGCTGCGGTGGCGTTGCTCTATGCGCTACGCGGTGCGACCTTCGCCGCATCGTGGCTCGATGCGCCGCTCCTGCCCGCGCGACCCAGCGAGACGTTGCCGATGCTCTCCATTATCGTGCCCGCACGCGATGAGGAGCGGTCGATCGAGGCATGCGTGCGTTCGCTTTTGGCTCAAGAATGGCTCGATTTCGAAGTGATCGTCGTTGACGATCGCTCGACCGATGCAACGCCGCATATTTTGGAGCGGCTCGCTTATGAAGACCGACGCTTGCGCGTCGTGCGCGGCGAGCCGCTCCCCGAGGGATGGATCGGAAAACCGTGGGCGCTCGCGCAGGGCGAACGCCATGCGCGCGGTGCGTGGCTCCTCTTTACCGACGCCGATTCGACGCACGCGCCGCGCGGTGCGGCATCGATGCTGTGGCTCGTGACGCAAGCGCGCGTCGATGCGGCGTCGATCGCGACGCATCAGGAACTTGCGACGTTTTGGGAGCGCGCCGTCTTGCCGTCAATCCTCGGTATGATCATGTACGTTGCGGGGCCGCTCTCCGCAATCAACGACCCATCGCGCGTGAATCACGCGCTCGCAAACGGGCAGTACATTCTCGTCTCGCGCATCGCCTACAATGCGCTCGGCGGTCACGCGGCACTTCAGGGCGAGATCGTCGAGGATGTCGCATTTGCTCGGCGTCTCAAACGCGACGGACGTTTTCGCTACCTCCTCGTCGGTGGCCAACGCATCGCGAGCGTGCGCATGTATCACTCGCTCGGCGAGATCTGGTCGGGGTTTACCAAAAATGTTTACATGGGCGCGGAAGGTAATCTGTTCGCACTCGCCCTCGGCACGCTCTTCACGCTCTCCATCTCCGTGGCGCCACCGGTTCTCGCCGTACGAGCTCTCGCTCGCAGACGCTATCCCGAAGCGTTCGAAGCACTCGCATCGACGCTCGCGATCGTCACGACGGCGTCTTGGGGAATGCGGCGTGCGGGATTCCCACGTCGGCTCGCGCTCCTACAACCACTCGGTACGGCCGTTTTCGCGGCGATCATCGCAAATTCGACATTTCGCGTGTTATCGGGGCGGGGCGTTTCCTGGCGCGGTCGCAATTACTTCAGTAATGAATGATCGTGAACGGACGCGAATCAACCCGTCGCGGTGTCGGCTCTCGCGATGGGCACGCGCGCGTCGGCGGGATTGCGCGCGTAGAGCGAATCGAGTGCGTCGCCGAGTCTTGCATTCGAAAAGCGTTTCGCAATCGAGATGCGCGCCATCTGGCTGCGTTCGGTATTCGGTGTTTTCGAGAGCACGCGGTTAACCAGCGAGGCCGCGCGTTCGACGTTGCCTGCGGGAAAGGTCATCCCGGCCCAATCGGCGTCGAGAACGTCGTTCGTTCCCACGACGGCGGAGGCGACTGCGAGGCGTTCCATGCTCATCGCTTCGGCAACGACGAACCCGAACGACTCGAAACGTGCCGTGCTCAGAAAGAGATCGCATGCGGCGATCGCGTCACGAATATCGTCGCCCCAGGGTAGTCGGCGCACGACGTCTTCGATACCGAGCCGCGCGATCTCCGCCGTGAATCGTTCCTCGAGGTCGCCCTCGCCTACCCACACGACGCAAAGCTTGGGAAAACGTTCTCGGACGCGCGTGACGACGCGCAAGAAATCGAGTGGATTTTTTTGATCGACGAGGCGTGCGACGCCGAGAACGATCTGCGCATCGAGCGGTAAGCCCAAACGCGCCCGCGCTCGATCACGGTTCCGTGGCCGAAAATAACTAATGTCAACGGATGGGTACGCGAAACGGATATCGTTGGGCGACGCGAATCCAATTTTACGGAGTTGAGCTTGTTCCGACTCCGAAGCGGCGACGAACGTCGTCGGAACCATGCGTGCGAGAATCTTTTCGATGAGAAGAAATATTTTGGATTCCGCAAGTGCGTGTGGACTGTAGAGTAGACGCGGGCGTTTTCTCAATCCAAGAATTGCGAGTCGTGCGAGAGCACCAGCTTTCGAACTGTGCGCGTGAACGATGTCGGGCTTGAGACGAGCGAGCACGTTTCGCAATTCGAGTGCGTCGCGGAGATCGTGCCAACCCACCGCGCGTCGCATGTCGATCCTATGCAACGTCCAGCCGGATTCGCGCGCGAGCGTGAGGGTGTGAGCGAACGCACTATCGGCGCGACGACCCGAGTAAATAAACGTCGTACGCCCGGTGGTGCCGGCGCTTGCTTCGATGATATTTTCGAGATAGCGACGCGTGCCGCCAAGAGAGGCTTCGAGGATTTGGACAACGTGTAACTGGGGCTCGATCATAGGTTGTAACGCACCTCGTTCCGTTCATCAACACCGTTACCATCATCCTCGGCACCTCAAGCAGAAATCGTATTTGCCGATGCCTTGAGGTATGCGCATAAGAGCGAAACGCACTGTCGGCCTGGTTGCAGCTTTAGCGGCTGCTGGATGTTCCGGCGGAGGTGGCGCGGCAGGCTTTTCGCCGAACGTTGGGATGCCCGCGGCCGTAACCCCAGCGACGAGTCGCGTGACCTTCAGCCTCGGCGCACCGACCACTGCTGCTGCTGCGCGACATTCTGCTTACGTCTCGCGAGGTATGAAGTCGCTCGCCATCGTCGTGAGCAGCGCTGCCGCAGCGAGCGTGAGAAATGTCGTCGACTGCTCGGTTGCTTGCACGGGATCGTTCGACGCGCCGGTCGGCCAGGATACGTTCGTCATAACCGTCTACGATGGCGCATCTGGCACGGGGAATGCGCTCGCGACCGGTCTCGCGAGCCTCTTCGTCCGCGTCGGCGTTGCAAATCAATTTTCCGCCGTGCTCGGCGGTATCATCGCAAAAATCTCGCTCGCACTCGCGCCGTCGGGCTTCACGAGCGGGACTCCAGGACGCGGCACGCTTTCCGTCGTTCCGCTCGACGCGAGCGGCAACGCGATCGTCGGGGCAGATGCGTTCGCGGCGCCGGCGATCGTCTCACTTGCGAACGGGGCCTTCACCTTAGGGACGCACGTTATCAACGATCCGGGTAATGCGTCGATTCCGATCTCATATTCCGGCGCGATCTTTTCCGCACCCGCGACCGTCACCGCGACGGTGGCCGGCCTCGACGTCGCCTCGCTCCCGCTTATGCTCGGCGCTGCACCTTCGGGAACATCGGCGAGTGGCGCGACGGGCCGTACCGTTTCGGCGAACGGGTTCGTCGATTCGATCGGCCTCGCAACGCATCTCAATTATGCGGGCACCGCATACACGAATAACGAGCCTACCGTCGTGCAATCGATCGTGGATCTTCACGTCAAGCACGTCCGCGAAGGCATGCTCTACCCATTTTCCGGTCAGCCGGCAACGCTCCAAGCTGCAGTTCGTTCGCTCTCCGCCGCAGGGGTGCACACGCTTGCCGGGATCGCACCGACCGACCTCACGGCGCCAGATTTTGCGACGCGCTGGTCGAGTTGGTTCGACTCCGTCGGCGGGAGTGCGTGGGTCGAAGCCGCCGAAGCGCCCAATGAATGCGATCTTAATGCATGTCTAGCGCAGGCACCCGCGTTTCAGCAGAGACTTTACGCGACGGTAAAGGGGTACGCGCCGTCGGTCGGCGTTCCAGTCGTGGGACCGTCGTTCGCCAACGCCCCATCGTACGGTCAGACCGGAAATCTCGCGCAATATCTGAACTTCGGAAACGTCCACCTGTATACGCTTTCGCAACCGGCGGAAACGACCGGCACCTGTCGTCCATCTGATCAGTGCGCCGGAGGCGCGAGCGTGGGCTCGCCGATCGGTAACACGATCTCACTCGATACACTGCTCAAAAATAGCTCCATCGTAAGCGGATCGAAGCCGATCATCAATAGCGAAGCGGGCATCTGCACGACGGCCGATGGCGCAGGAAACACGCGTTACAACAACGTGCCGCGCGACGTGCAAGCGGCGTACTGGCCTCGTTATTTACTCCATGCGTTCGGCGACCTCGGAATTCCGCGCACGTACATCTACGAAATCGCCGATGACGGCACGTCG
>JANYGA010000134.1 GCA_025359485.1 Rhodospirillales bacterium
CAGGAGCGTTTCGAAGGCCGCAACACCCGCATCGAGTGCGCGATCGACGTCGTCCGGCGTCATCGCATCGCCGCGTGCAAAATTCTTCGTGCCGCGCCCGACGCAAACGTCGATGAGCGCGGCATGTTCTGCAAGCGGAACGCGCACGCCGAAATTCGCGACGACGACGTCCGCACCGACGGCGCGTGCGAACGCGTTGATCGCCGCGTGACCGCGCACGAACGCACCGACCATCTGCGGCGTAACATTTGCGGGATACGCGCTCACGCCTTCTTCCGTTACGCCATGGTCGCCCGCGCCGATGAGGATCGCTTTTCGCGCGTAGGGACGCGTGACGACGGCGCCCGCGATAGCCGATAGCGTGACGGCGAGATCCTCGATGCGCCCGAGCGATCCCGGTGGCTTCGTGAGCGCATCGATACGCGTCCGCGCGGCGGCTGCCGCCGCACGATCGATCGGAACGATGCGCGCGATCGCATCGTGCGCGGTCACGTCCGCACGTCCGCGGCGGCGTCGCGTGCGGGCGGCGCATAATTGAGTTGCACGAGCGTTCCACCCGAGGGCCCGATGCGCAATCGCGTGACGGTCGCAGGCGAAAATTTTACGCCGAGTGCCGTCGCTTCGCTCTCACCGAGCGCGACACGGAGGAGCGCATGCAACACGCCCGCGTGTGTGACGACGAGCGCGTGGGTTCCATCGTTGGCACGTGCCGAGAGTGCGTCGAGGGCAACTCGCACCCGCGCACACACATCGTCGAACGACTCGCCACCGGTGGGGGTGAAATATCGCGGCGAGGTGCCGTGCCCTTCACCGACTTCGGGATAACGCGCGACGATTTGCGACCACGTGAGGCCCTCCCAAACGCCGAAGCGCATTTCGCGCCAGGCGGCGTCGAGTTCGAGCGGCATCGATCGCGAACCGAGAACGATTCTCGCCGTCTCTGCGGCGCGCACGAGATCGCTTGCGATGGCAACATCGAAACGATCGTCTGCGAGTGCGGTTGCGAGAAGGGCCGCTTGCGCGCGGCCGGTCTCATCGAGTGGGACATCGGTTTGGCCTTGAAAGCGGCCATCTGCGTTCCATGCGGTGCGACCGTGTCGCACGACTGCGAGATCGATCTCGCGTGACACGCGATGCCCCTGACTTGCCATGGCCCGCGGTTGCCGCGGAGCGGCCGAGCGGTCCTGCGTGCCCGCTCCTTGCGGCTATTTTTTGAGGAACGGTTTTCCTTCGTGTGCCACGAGAAGATCGTGCATGTCGTTGGCGTGCTCTTCTTCCGTAGCGAGGATGCTTTCGAGCATCACGCGCGTCGTCGGGTCTTGCTCGGCGAAGTAGCGAATGAGTTCGCGGTAATGCTCGACGGCAATACGTTCGGCAATGTAGTTTTCTTTGATCATCGCGACGAGATTGTCGGCCGTGCCATATTCCGACGCCGAACGCGTGAGCAGACCCTCGGGATTGAGGTTCGGCACGCCGCCGAGTTGATTGATCCGATCGGCGACGAGCATCATGTGTTCGCGCTCTTCGTCGGCATGCTGCGCGAACTCGGCCTTGACGCCTTCGCTACTGAGGCCGGTCGCCGCAATCGCGTGCATCGTATAGCGCAGTACGCAGACGATTTCCGTCGCCAACACGTTCTGCAAAATATCGATCGCTTGTTGCGCGTCGCCACCATAACTGTCGGTAATGTTGCCGCTCTCGAGATGGGCCTTCGCGCGCCTGCGCAATTCGACCACATCGGTGAGGAACGGTTGGGCGGTAAGTTCGTCGCTTGCAGTCATGCTCATGAGGCGGCTATTCCCGTTTTTCGGTCGATACAACCACCGCGCGATCGGGCACGGCAATGTAGCCCGAGATCAGGTCGCCGTAAATGCGCGTATGCGGCGCGGCCGTCCCCCAACGCCAGAGATACGATGCGACGTAGGCGCAGGTAACGCCGTCGAGGAGATCGTCCCACTTCTTGTATCCGCGGCTTTCGACGGTTTTCGGAATCTCTGGCCCGAGGTGGAGCGGAGGATCGGCATCGATGAGGCTCGCGAGCGCGGCGCGATAACTCGCCCACGCCTCGAGCACGAGCGGCCACGGTCGCGTTTTCTTTTTATAGCGAAAGATCGACGTCCGATCGAATAGTCGCACGTGTGCGGGATGTGGGAAGACTTCGAAGGCGAAACGGCCGCGCGGCTTCGGGCCGAGATCGAGCCGTTCGCTCACGCCGTCGCGCGCGAGGAGATCGAGCATGCGGCGCGCGCGGCCGCCATCGGGAAAGCGGTTGAGATTCGCGGGATGCGGTCCGGCATGGTATTTGCGAAAATCGACCGCGAGCTCGCGTTCGCAGGGCCTGATGCCCGTTGCGTTGCGGACGATCGTCGGCATGTCGATGCCGATGACGGTCGTCGGCGCGAGATGCGTGCGGATCCATGCGACGATCGTATCGTCATCGCGCAGATCCGCGCGTGCGTCGATGACCGTACCCGCCGCATCGAGCGCGGCGACGCCCGAGGGGTTGCGATCCGACCAGGCGAGATCGAGGCCGAGAAAGGTTTGCTCGCTTCCGGTCACAGGGCGGCCTTCGCGGGTCGACGTAGTCGTTCCCGATGTCTAAGAGTCGCGAGCCCGTGCGGCTCGACGTTCGCAAGGCCTACACGCTCTTCATCAACGGCGCGTTCGTCCGCTCGGAATCCGGCGCGAGCGATACCGTCGGTGTTGGAACGGACGAGCCCGCGACCGTCGCGCGCGCGACGCGTAAAGACATGCGCGACGCCGTGGTCGCCGCGCGCAATGCGTTCGCGCGGTGGTCGGAAAGCGCACCGATGCAACGCGGCCTCGCGCTCTATCGCCTCGCCGAATTGCTCGACGCGCGGCGCATGGAATTCGTCGGACGTTTGCGCATCGGATCGCGACTCGACGAAGCCGACGCGCTACGCGAAACGATCGCTGCCGTCGATCGCGTGATCTGGTATGCGGGCTGGTGCGATAAGTATGCGACGATCGTTTCGTCGCGCGATCCCGTCGCGGATCCGTTCGTCACGCTCACGGCGCCTCGGCCGATGGGCGTGGTCGGCACGCTCGCCCCCGACGAGCCGTCGTTGCTCGGGCTCGTCTCCGCGATCGTTCCCGCCCTCGTCGCGGGCAACACCGTCGTCGCGCTCGCGAGCGAAACCGATCCGCGGACCGCCATCGTTTTCGCCGAGTGTCTCGCGACGTGCGACATGCCGCCGGGAACCGCGAACGTTCTCACCGGTCGCCGCATCGAGATCGCGCCGCATCTCGCGCGACATCGCGACGTCGATGTACTCCATGCGTACGGACTCGATACGCCGTTCGCAACCGAACTCGAGCGCCTCGCCGCAGCCGATCTCAAACGTACGCATTTCGCCGCCGCCAACGCGCGCGCCGATTATTTCTCGAGCGAAGCGCAAGATCTCGCACACGTGACCGCGTTCGTGACCGACAAAACCATCTGGCATCCCGCCGCAATATGAGCGCGCGCACCGAAACGAGCGAACGCGAAGCCATCGTCGTCTATGCGGCGCTTCTCTGGCAACGCGGACTCGTCGCCGGAAATAGCGGCAACATCAGCGTGCGTCTCGATGATGGAACGCTGCTGGTCACGCCGACGGGTGTCTCGCTGCGCGCTCTCGCGCCGAACGACATCGTGCGCACCGACGCACGTGGCATCGCACTCGCGGGCGAGGGTCGGCCCACGAGCGAGGTGCCGCTCCACGTCGCGGCCTATGCGGTTCGCCCGGAGATTCGCTGCGTCGTGCACACGCATCCGACGTATTGCGTGGCGTGGTCGAAAACGGGCGCGCTCTTCCCGCGCGATACCGTCGGTGCGATCGAATCGCTCGGTTCGATCGCGTGGACGCGCTACGCACGGTCGGGGACGACCGAACTCGCGCAGATCTGTTCGCATGCTTTCGCGCGGCCCGTCGATACGATCGTGATGGAGCGCCACGGTCTCTCATCCGTGGGTCACGATCTCGAAACGGCGTTCGTACGAACCGATCTCGCCGAGCAGACCGCGCAGATCGAATACGCGGCATTTACGCTCGGGGTAGCGAAGTGTCTCGGGATGAGCGATTCACGCGTTCCCCTCCCCTACGACGAATTGCACGCAGCGGCAACCGACGACGCGTCGCGTGCGGCGCTCGCCGATTTTCACGGTGAATACGGGAGTGCATCGCCGAATTGGGTGACGCTTCACTCCCATGCCGATCGCGTTCGTAGCTATGCGGCGGTCGCAGGCCCCTTCGAGCGATGGTGGCTCGATCCGCGCGTCCAGGCGTTCGTCTCGGAACTCAACGCGACGGGGCTGTAGTGCGCGCGAAGGCGGGCGCGCCTCGGGAACGAACGGTCGCCCTCGGCCAAAATGACCCGTGGAGAGATGGCAGAGTGGTCGAATGCATTCGCTTGGAAAGCGAACAGACTGTCAAAGGTCTCGGGAGTTCGAATCTCCCTCTCTCCTCCAGTGCTCGAGCCTTCGCCACATCGATCGTCGCCGCGATCGTCCTTGCGATGATTTCGCCGGCATCGGCGAACGCGAGTAGCACGATATCGGGGCGCGTCGTCCGCAGCGATTCGAACGCGGCGATCGAGGATGCAATCGTCACGGTGCTCGTACCATCCGGTACGCAATTCGTCAACGTCGTTCCCGACGTGCGATCGCATCGCGACGGGTCGTTTTCGTCCCTCGGCATTTCCGAGACGGACGTCATCGTTTCGATCGCGGCAAAAAATTTCGCTTCGCTCGTCTGTCGTTATCGACTCTCGCCCGGCGGCGTCGTTAGAGGAAATTTCACCCTGCAAGCCACCGCGAACGTTGCCCTTCCATCCGAGAGCAGCGCGTCGTGTCCGCAGGCGCCGATCGACGGCGGCCATATCGAAACCGTTTACGACGTTCGCTAGGCGCGTTACGCCGCTAGCGATCTGCTCGAAAATAGTCGAATGCCGCTCGGGCGCTTGCCGCGAGCATGGCCGCTCCATCGGCGACGTCGTCTCGGCCGAGAGTTTTGCCGAGCGTGGCACGCGCGCCGTAGTTCGCGTCCACCACGATCGGCGCGCTTTTAAGCACACGAACGAGCGACGAATCGGTGAGCGTAGCACCGGGCGAAAGCGTACTAAAGACGGCGGCGTACGCGCGTGCGTCGTCACGTTCGGCGAGCCACGCGCGTGCGCCGAGATCGCGCACGATGACGTCGGCTTTCGTTTGCGTGCGATTCCAAATCGTCACGATCGCACCGGCGCGCGCGAGTGCGCAAACTGCCGCGCGTGCCGTCGGCCCCGCGCCGAGGACGAGCACGCGTCGACCGACGACCTCGTCGAGTCCCGCCGATGCGAGCGCGCCGATCGTACCGATGCCGTCGGTATTACAGCCATGGATCGTGGTTCCGAGGACGAGCGTGTTGACCGCGCCCGTCGCACGTGCGATCGCATCGCACGTATCCGCTCGCGCGAACGCTTCTTCTTTTAGCGGGGTCGTCACGTTGAGCCCGGTGTATCCCGCGGCACGCAATTCCTCGATCGCGCGCGCGCCGTCGCCGGCGACGATGCGGATCGCCTCGTACGTTCCGGCGATGCCTGCAGCATCGAAAAATCTGCGATGCAATACGGGACTCGCGCTATGCTCGACCGGATCTCCGATCACCGCAAGCTTTAGCACCGATTTACCCTAACGGAGAAGATCGGCGAGCGAGTCGATGACGCGTGTGGGCTTCGCACCCATGGTTTCGGCCGGCATCTTCGCGCGATTACACCAATGCACCGCAAAGCCAAACTCCGCCGCTCCCGTCGCATCCCAACCGTTGGATGAAACGAACGCGATGCGCTCGGGCGTCGTCGTGAAGCGTTCGCAAGCGAGATCGTAGACCGACGGATGCGGTTTGTATCGCCGGACGGCGTCGACGGAGAGAACCGCATCGAAATAATTCGCGATGTCCGCGTTCTCGATCGTCGCGGCGATGGACGTCGGCGTACCATTGGAGAGAATCGCCGTCTTCGCACCGCGCGCGCGCATCGCGAGCAAGGTCGGGACGACGTCGGCATACGCGGGCAATGTCGACCATGCGGCAATCGCCGTCGCGCGCTGCGTGGGGTCGGCTTCGAGACCGTGCAACGCCGCGGCATAATCGAATGCCATCGCGGTGATCGAATCGAAATCGACGTAGCGGTCCATCAACGTCGCCGCGAACGTATACGAAATCTGTTTCGCGCGCCACACCGTAACGAACGACTCGGGATGCGGCGCGAATCCGGCGCAACGCGAGCCGAGCGACGTGTAGTCGACGAGGGTTCCGTAGAGGTCGAAGACGTACGCATCGAACGAATCGCTCACGTGGGTTTCCTTCCGAGGACCAAGCGCTCGAGAAAACGCAAGACGCGCGTTCCGAGCCAGTCTTTTGCGACGATGGGTTCGGTGAGAATCGCGTGCAGTCCTAAAAACTTCGCACCGAGCACGTCGGTGAAGAGTTGATCGCCGACGACGACCGTTTCGCGACGCTCGGTACCCAGGAGCCGTAACGCAGCGAGAAAGCCGCGCGGCAACGGTTTGAGCGCACTCGATATTCCCGGCACGCCGAGTTCGGCGCTTATGCGACCAACGCGTTCGGTGAAATTATTCGATACCAAACAAATGCGAAAGCCGCGATCGCGCGCGCGCGCGATCCAATCGCGATCGAGATCGGCGAGATGCTCTTGCCCGTAGCCGACGAGCGTATTGTCGAGATCGACGATGATACCGCGGAAGCCACGCGCGGAGAGATCATCGAGCGAGACGCCGGACAGTCGCGGCGCGAAGCCGTCGGGTCGGAACACGACCGAGTCCGTTGCGCGCGTTCTCCCCGCTATCCTCGGGAGCACACACAGGTCATCCACCGGAGAGGCCCGTCGCTCACCGCGGCTCCACACCTTTTTCCCGTTGTCCACTGTGATTGCACTGGCTACTCGCAAGGAGCGAGCCCCAATATCTTGTATCTCGGCCGTCTCGGGTGTACTATATGACGTACCGAGCGTCGCTAATATCTGTTTCCTTCGAACAGGTGTTCGATCGCTGTCTCTTCAATTAGTCAGGCCCGATGGAGGTCCCCTCGATGTCCGATCTCTCCGCCACCTCTGGCGCCGCACTCCCGAGCGGTCTCAAAGAACCGGCATTCGACGCAAACGCGATGCGCGTGCTCAAGGAGCGCTATTTCGCGAAAAAAGCCGACGGTACCGTCGAAAATTCCGTCGAGTTCGTGTGGCGCGTGGCCAAGGCCGTCGCGCAGCCCGAGCGCGCGTACGCCGCCAAAGCCGGCCGCGATGCCGATGCCGTCGTCGATGGCGTCAGCCACGCGTTCTACGACATGATGGCCGCGCGCGATTTTCTTCCGAACACGCCGTGCCTCGTCAACGCCGGCCGCCCGCTCTCGATGCTTTCGGCTTGCTTCGTGTTGCCGGTGCCCGACTCGATCGAAGGCATCTTCTATAATCTCAAAGCGATGGCGCTGATTCAGAAGTCGGGCGGCGGCACGGGCTTCGCGTTCTCCGAACTCCGCCATCAGGGCGCGGGCGTCGACTCGACGGGCAAGGATGCCTCGGGTCCGGTTTCGTTCATGAAAGTTTTCAACGCGGCGACCGACTCGATCAAACAAGGCGGCGTCCGTCGCGGCGCAAACATGGGCGTCCTCAAAGTCGACCATCCCGATATCTTCCATTTCATGAGCTGCAAGAAAGATCTCGACGCCGAGAATCGCGCGCTTTGGAATCGGATGAGCGATACCGGCCGCTATACGGATGCTCAGCTCTCGCACATGAAGCAAGAACTGCTGCAAACGCAGATCAACAACTTCAATATCTCGGTCGGCGTGACCGATGCGTTCATGAAAGCCGTTCAGGCCGATGGCGATTTCGATCTGCTCGATCCGCGTTCGAAGGCCGTCGTCCGTACGGTCAAGGCGCGCGACATCTGGGATGCGATCATCGATGGCGCATGGCAGAACGGCGAGCCGGGCATCCTGTTCCTCGATCATCCCGACGTCAATCCGCTGCCCGGCCTCGGACCGATTCACGCGACGAATCCGTGCGGCGAACAGTTCTTGCACGGTTACGATTCGTGCAATCTTGGCTCGATCAACGTCGGTCACTTCTACAACGAGCGCACGAAGGATGTCGACTGGGAGCGTCTCGCGCAGACGAGCGCGCTCGCACTGCGTTTCCTCGATAACGTCATCGACGCAAACATCTACCCGATCGACGAAATCAAGCAGATGGTCACGGGCAATCGACGCGTCGGCCTCGGCATCATGGGCTTCGCCGAACTCCTCATCAAACTCGAGATGGCCTACGGTTCGCCAGAAGCCGTCGCCTTCGCGGGCAAACTGATGGCGTTCATTCAAGAACGCGCGATCGAAACGAGTGAAACGCTCGCACGCGAACGCGGCGATTTCCCGAACAAACATCTCTCGATTTGGGCGAACGATCCCAAACCGCGCCGCAACGCCGCACTGCTGTCGATCGCACCGACCGGTACGATCTCGATGATCGCCGGCTGCGCGTTCGGATGCGAACCGTACTTCGGGATGGCGTACACGAAGCACGTGATGAAAGACAGCGAAGGCCGTCCGCAACATCTCTATTACGTGATCCCGCTTTTCGAAGAGATCGCGACGCGTGAAGGCTTCTTCTCGCAAGCGTTGTTGGGCAAGATCGAAGAAAATCGCGGTTCGGTCAAGGGTCTTCCCGAAGTGCCGCTGCACTGGCAGAACGTCTTCACCGCGTCGTGCGATGTCACGGTCGATCAGCACATCGACATGCTCGCCGCGTTCCAAAAGAACACGTGCAACGCCGTCTCCAAAACGATCAACGCACCGAACGACGACACGAAAGAAAACGTGTCGCGTGCGATCTTCCGCGCGTACGAAGCGGGCTGCAAGGGCTTCACGTACTATCGTGACGGTTCACGCACGGAGCAAGTCGTCACGTTCTCCAAAGACAACGATCTTGCGGGCGGCAATCGCGACATCGCCGCGGCAGCACCCGCGCACCCGACGGCGCCCGCGCAATCGGAAGTCGACATCTCGGCAATCTTAGCCAAAGCCAACGCCCTACTCGAGGTTCACTAGCACATGGACGAAGCCACCGTCAAAGCGACCCTCGCGGGTCTCATCGCCAAAATCGAAACGCTTCAGAGCGAAAATACGGAGTTGCGCGCGACGAATGCCGCGTGTGCTGCGACGGTTGGCAAACTCGTGACGAAGGTCGAGAACCTGCAGGCGCAGACGCGAGCGATGCGCGTCGCGCCCGTGGGCAAGACGGTCGATTATCGCAAGCGCCCGCCCGTGATGCGTGGGCGGACCGTCCAGTCGAACGTCGGCTGCGGTCCGCTCTACATCACGCTCAACGAAGACGAGGGCGGGCGTCCGTTCGAAGTCTTCTTCAAACTCGGCAAGAGCGGCTCGTGCCAACAGTCCTACCTCGAGGCGCTCGGCGTCGCGATGTCGGTCGGGCTGCGGTACGGCGCCGACCCGCAAAAGTTCATCGAAAAATTCGAAGGCATGCGCTGCCCCAATCCCAAGATGCGCAACGCCGACGGCCCGACGACGCTCTCATGCGCCGACGGCATCTCACAAGGTCTCGCGAAAGCACTCGCTCTCGCGCTACCGATCGCCGATCTCAACCCGCGTGGCGAAGCCGACGTCGTCGCAGTCGCGGAGCCCAAGGTTACCTATTCGCCGGAAGATCAAGCCGAGATCGATGCGAATGCGAAATCGATCGATCTCATCGGCCACGTTCCGGCAACGAACGGCAACGGTCATTCCAACGGCGGCTCGCAGATGCAATCGCTCAAAACGATGACGGAGCTTCCGACTCCGAGCATCCGCAAAGCGATGGCGACGGGTGTCGGCATGTGTCCCAAATGCGCGGGTAACCTCATCTCGCAAGGCGGCTGCATTCAGTGCTTGCAGCAATGCGGCTACGTCGGGAAGTGTTCGTAGGTCAGCGTCGCAATAAGGTGTTGAATAAAGTTCTCCTGAGAAGGCGGACTTTTTTTCTGTGGGGCGCTCGATTCCAGATCGAATATCATACGACCCTATTTCGACCCGGTCGCTAAACGCGCGTACCGAAGAGCACGCCAATGCCAGCCGTAACGGCCATCGCGAGTGCGCCCCAAAACGTGACGCGCAGGGCAGCCGTCCATATTGCCGCACCGCCGACTCTCGCGCCGACCGCACCGAGCAGCGCGAGAAAGACGAGCGACGCAATTGCGACGGCGATGACGATCGACGAACTCGGCGCGACGACGGCAACGCCGAGTGGCAACAGCGCACCGACGGCGAATGCGGCGGCCGATGCGAGTGCTGCTTGAACCGGACGCGCGGCCGTCGCGTCCGAGATGCCGAGTTCGTCGCGTGAGTGCGCTGCAAGGGCGTCTTTGGCCATCAACTGTTTCGCGACTTGGAGCGCGAGTGCACGATCGAGTCCGCGCTTGACGTAGACGCCGGCGAGCTCCCGCGTCTCGCCTTCGGGATCGTCCCGCAATTCCGCACGTTCGCGCACGAGATCGGCGCGTTCGGAGTCGGCCTGCGAACTCACCGAGACGTATTCGCCGGCCGACATCGACATCGCACCGGCCACGAGTCCCGACACGCCCGCGACGAGGATGCTCGCATGCGAGGCATGCGCGCTCGCGACACCGATGATCAAGCTCGACGTCGAGAGCACGCCGTCGTTCGCCCCGAGCACGGCAGCACGTAACCAGCCGAGGCGACCGGTAACGTGCTCTTCTTTCGATTTCGGGCGTGCGGCGATCATCGCATAACGATACCCGATCCGACCGCCGAGTAACCGTTACGCCGGCCGACGCCCGATCATCGTCATCGCGTGCATCGTCATCACGACCTCACCGTTTTGATTGACCAGCTCCATCAGGTTGGTGAGCACACCGCGATCGGGTTTGCTCGTCGATGCTTTCGCAATGGTCGTCGTCCCGAAGAGCGTGAGGGCGTCGCCCGGACGGACGGGCTTCTTCCAGCGAACTTCGTCGACACCGGGCGACCCAAGGCTTGCGGAATCGAGCAGAAACCCATCGCAGATCAGCCGCATCGCAATCGAACACGTATGCCATCCGCTCGCGATGATGCCGCCGTAGATCGACGCTTCCGCAGCGGCGCGATCGGTATGGAACGGTTGCGGATCGAAATCGCGCGCGAAGCCCATGATCTCATCTTCCGTCACGCTTCGCGTTCCGAATTTGCGGCGCTCGCCGATCGGGAAATCTTCGAAGTACAACATCGTGCTAGGCCTTCACCGCCGCGGCATCCGGTGCCGTATCGATGCCGAGGATCGCGAGATCGTCGTTTCCGTGTCCGGCGGCGATGAGGGAATCCATGCGTGCGACGATCGCGGGAAGCGCGTGCAAGGTCTTATTTCCGGCAGCTGCCGTCTCCGTCATCAGACGCGCGTCTTTGCGCGCCATCGTGAGTTCGAAGCGCGGCGCGAAATCGCCGTCGGCCATCATCTTGCCACGAAGTTCGATCGCCGCCGTCGGCTTGAAGTGTTCGAAGAGTTCGAGCGTCTCGCGCGCGCTCAAGCCCGCACCGCCCGCCGTCGCGAACGCATCGGCGAGACCGGCCGCAATGAAGAACAACATCTCGTTGCCCGCAAGCTTTAGTGCTGCAGCTTTCTCCGATTGCTCGCCGACGTACCACAGATGTCCCGTCATCTTTTCGAGATCGGCGCGCACGCGATCGTACGCGGTCTGCGACCCCGCAACCATCATCATTCCCGCGCCATCGCGCGTGGCGGCCGGTCCCATGAAGACCGGCGCGTGAACGAAAGCGATGCCGCGGTCGCGCATCCGCGCGAAACGCGCGATCGTCGGATGCGGCGCGACCGTCGTATGATCGATGACGATCGTTTCCGGCTCGATCGCATCGAGAATCGTGTCGAGCATCGCATCGACCGATGCGTCGTCGTTGAGCATGAAGTGAATGCGTTGCGCTCCGCGAAGCGCTTCGCGCGGATCTTCGTTCGCACGCGCCCCAAAGGTTTCGAGCGCCTCCGCTTTCGCGAACGTGCGATTCCATACCGTTACCGATTCGCCGCGTTTGCAGAGCGCTTCGACGAATCCCGAACCCATGAGTCCCGTGCCATACCATGCGATGTTTGCCATTTCGAGCTTTTTCGCGTAGGCACTGCGACGTCCCGGTTGCGGTGCGCCTACGTACGCGGTTGCGTTTCGACGAGCACCGGCGTTCGTCGCGGCCGCGGGATGCCCGTAATGGTCGGTCGCGGCATCGGTACGGAGGTCGGTGCGAAGGTCGGAACCGTGCCGACTTCGGGCGGCACGTACGGCACGGGCGAGAACGGAGCGATCGCTTCGGCGACGATCGAAACGAAGAGAGTGTGCGTGCGAGCGTCGTACGCGACGCTCGCACCGAGCGCGCGTGCGACGGATGCGAGCGGGATTCTCGCATCGTCGGGGGGGACACACGGGGCGATGGAAGACGGACCGAGACGCAGGATGAGTTCGCGAGCGCCGCGCGCGATGCGAATGGTCGCGCCGCCACCCAGACAATCGATTCGCTCGGCGAGATCGCGCACGAAGGGATCGAGCGGTGCCATCGTCACGCCACGCACGATCGTTGCGGGGATCGTCGCATCGATGCGACGACCGTTGAGCACGACGGTGACGATGGTCCCCGCGACGGCGCCCGCGATCACGCGCGGCTCGCGCTAATCGTGCGCACGTTCGCGGTTTTCAAAGCCGCGGGATATCGCTTCGCTGCCGACGGTTGCGCGTTTTTCGCGCAGGCGCTCGCGTTCAACGCGGTCTTCGCCGTCTTTCCGATCATCATCCTCACCGTTGCCGCACTCGCGTCGATCTTCGGCGGGAAGGTCGGTGAAGCCGACACACGCGCGCTCGTCGCGAGCGTCGCCCCCGGCATCCAAGACGTGTTGTATGAAAACATCAACCAGATCGTCGCGTTTCGTGGACTCACGGGTGCGATCTCGGTCGTCGCGCTGTTATGGTCGGGCAAGAATCTTTTCCAAGGTCTCGCCTATTCGCTCAATCGCGCGCTCGGCGTCCCCGATGGCCGTCCGCTCGTCGCCGACATCTTGGTCGCGCTCGTCATGTTGCCCATCATCGGCACCCTCTTCATCATCGCGACGATCGTGCCGCTCGGCATCACGTTCGTCGTAACCTACGGCGGTTTCCGCCACGCCGAGATCCTCACGCAGATCGTCGGCTACGCAACGGGCGTCATCTTGATTTTCGTCATCGTCGTCGTACTCTTCACGTATCTGCCCAATCGAAAAGTCGGGATCGGTTTCGCGATTCCCGGAGCAATCTTCGTGACCGTCGCCTGGGAGATCGCCCAAGTCGCCTTCGCGATCTACACATCGCACGTGGATTTTCGCCACGTGTACGGCGCACTTGCCGCGCTCGCACTGCTTCTCGTCTGGTTCTATTACATGGCTTCGATATTTCTCTTCGGCGCGCAACTGAGCGCGCAGTGGGCCGAGCAACATTCATGAGATTGCTGCGACTCACGCTTCTCACGTTCGTTTTTCCCTTACTCGGAGCCGCATTCGGTGCGCCGAGTATCGTCGTCTATCCGATCACGAGTACGGGTGCGAGCGATCCGGCGACGGGTGGAAATATCGCCCTCGTCATCGCGACGAAACTTACCGAACTCGGTGGCATTGCGATAAAGCCGCCGACGCCGGGCACGACGCGCGCGAGCTATCTCGATGCCGCACTCGCCATCGGCGCGGACTACTACGTGTCGGGATTTCTTTCACCGCTCGGGACCGATAATTCACTCGTCACGCAAGTCGTTTCGACCCAGACCGGAAG
>JANYGA010000143.1 GCA_025359485.1 Rhodospirillales bacterium
ATCGAGCGCGCGATGGATCGTTGCGATCGATTCGACATCGTCGCCCTTGCCGTAAGACTGGCTCATGCCCATGCAACCGAGACCGATGCTCGATACTGCGGGGCCATTCGTTCCGAGATTGCGTTTCTGCATGCTCCGTGCTACCCGATTTGCGAAGCACTTCCCCTTCGCCGCGACGGAACGCACGCGACGCGAATCGAACTCCCTCGAACGATGAACGCACAGCCGATCGAAGACGGATCGCACGTCTTTCTCCACGTCAATCTGTGCGCGGCCGTAGTAAGCGCGGCGGAGCGAGCGCCGGTGCCCGTGCGCGTACGACTCACCGATCGCGTCAACGGCGTCGAGTTCGAAAAGACGATCCGCGTCGAGCGCGGCGATGCGGCGCAGAGCGTCTTGGAATTCGACGTTCATCGCGGCGTCTATCGCCTTTACATCGATGCGCCGACCGCACATTGTGGCGTAAACGATCTTCTCGACTTCATGCCGGAGAGCAATCGCACCATTACCGAGACGCTCGCGCCACGCCCGGTCGCATCACAGGAACCCGTCACGTTGCTCGACGGCAAGGCGCCGATCTCGTTCCTCTACACGAAACCGACGTTCGCATTTTTCGCTCCGGGCCTCGCGTGCGACAAACCGATTACGACGCCGCTCGCCGTCAAAAGTAACGTGGAATACGATCAAGGAGCGTACCACGTGTGGCTCTATCCCGGCTCGCTCGCTTCGGCGCCGATGCCAACGCCGAGCCCGCCGCCGATCAGTCCCAATACGAGCGCCTCACCGAGATCGCCCTTTGCGACCGATGCCGAGCTCGTAAATTCCGTCGCGATTACGTTACGTCTGCGCACGCCGACCGGGCTCGCGCATTACGTGCGCGTGCCGATTGTCTTTCCGCTCCCGTGGGGCGGCTGGCCAGCGCACATCCAATTCGATATCAACGAAGACCTCATCGATAGCTTAGCGACGGAAAAAACGGATGTGTTGCTCTGCCCGAAACTCTATAAAACGGCGACGCACTAAATACCCTAGGGGGGTATAGTTCCCGATCCGTCGCGAAAACGACGTACGATGGGACACACGATCGCTCAGAAAACCAAACTCTTGGCTCGCGTACGACGCATCACGGGGCAGTGTCAGGCGATCGAACGCGCGCTCGAATCGGAAGTGGGCTGTTCCGAAACGTTGCAGCGCATCGCAGCGGCACGCGGCGCGCTCAACAGCCTCATGGCCGAAGTCCTCGAAGAACACGTCCACGCACACGTGCTCGACGGCGCATCGGCGAGCGCGCGTCACAGTGCCGCCACCGAGCTCGTCGACGTCGTGCGGGCGTATCTCAAATGATCGATCGTCGTGAAGTCGCGCGCGTCGCAATCGTCGCGCTTGCGGCCGCAGCCGCATGGTTTCATTTGTGGCCGCGATTCGGCACGATCGATGTTATCGGCATCGCACTCGTCCTCGCGGGAGGCTATCCGATCGTGCGCGAGGCGTTCGCCAATATCGTCGAGCGGCGCATGACGATGGAACTCTCGATGACGATCGCGCTCGTCGCCGCACTCGCCATCGGGCAGACGTTTACGGCGCTCGTTATTACGGCGTTCGTGCTTGCAGCGGAGATCCTCGAACACGCGACCGTCTCGCGCGGCCGCATCGCGATCGGCGATCTTCTCGCATGCCTGCCGCAAACCGCGCGCGTGCGCCGCGACGGTGTCATGCGCGATCTCGCGGCGAGCGAACTCGCAATCGGCGACGCCGTTCTCGTCGATCCGGGGGCGCTCGTTCCCGTCGACGGCACGGTCATCGCGGGTCACGCCTACATCGATGAAGCACGCATCACGGGCGAAGCGATGCCGGCTGAAAAAAGCGTTGGCTCGAGCGTCTTCGCCGGCACCGTCAATCGGAGCGGCGCGCTCGAGATTCGGGCCGAGCGTCTGGGTCGCGATACGAGTTTCGGCCGCATCATCGATGCGGTGGAATCGGCGGAACGCGCGCAAGCGCCGATCGAACGGCTCGCGGATCGACTCGCGGGGTATCTCGTGTACATCGCGCTTGCGGCGGCCGCGCTCACGCTTGCGATCACGCATAATATCGTCGCCACGATTTCCGTCGTTATCGTTGCGGGCGCATGCGGAATCGCTGCGGGCACGCCGCTTGCGGTTCTCGGCGCGATCGGGCGCGCGGCTCGCGCCGGGGCGATTGTCAAAGGTGGCCGCTATCTCGAAGCGCTCGCGGCCACGACGGTGGTCGCATTCGATAAGACGGGTACGATCACGTTCGGCGCGCCGACGGTGCGCGAAATTCGACCCGCAAACGGCATGTCTGAATCGGAACTGCTCGGCATCGCCGCGCGCGCGGAATTACGCT
This sequence comes from Rhodospirillales bacterium, assembly GCA_025359485.1. Classification (GTDB taxonomy): domain Bacteria; phylum Vulcanimicrobiota; class Vulcanimicrobiia; order Vulcanimicrobiales; family Vulcanimicrobiaceae; genus JANYGA01. The sequence continues at coordinate 2,365 of JANYGA010000143.1, forward strand.
CGGAGCACCCGCTCGCTCGCGCGATCGTCGCACGCGCGCGTGCCGCCGAACTCACACTCGAGGAACCTCGCGCATTTGAGTTCGAAGCCGGATTCGGCGTCCGCGCGCATCTCGACGAAGACGTCGTTACGATCGGAAGCGCACGCTTCCTCAAGAGCGCCGGCGTTGCCGTGATCGCACCCGCGAACGGGACGCCTTCGAGCGCGATCTCGACCGACGTCCACGTCGCGCGCGGCGATGCGTACCTCGGTGCGTTCGCTTTCGACGATACGATTCGCGACGAAGCGCGCGCCGCAATCGGTCGCTTGCGCGCGATGGGGATTCGCACGGTGTTGCTCACGGGCGATCGTCGCGGAAGTGCGGTCGCCGTCGGTACGGCGATCGGCGTGGATGAAGTCGTGGCCGAGCTTTTGCCCGAAGAGAAAGCCGCATGGATCGGCGCGCTCGTCGATGCGGGGACGATCGTCACGATGGTCGGCGACGGCATCAACGACGCACCCGCGCTCGTCCGCGCGACGGTCGGTGTCGCGATGGGTTCGGGGACGGACGTCGCGCGCGAGAGCGCCGATGTGGTGCTCATCGGAAATGATCTCTCGCGTTTCGTCGCGACCGTCGAGATCGCGAGGCGCACGAAGGCGATCGTCATGCAAAATTTCGTCGGCACGCTCGTGATCGATGCCGTCGGTATCGTCCTCGCCGCGATCGGCGTGCTCGGGCCGTTGCCCGCAACGTTCGTCCATGTCGCATCCGAGCTCGCTTTCATCCTCAACGCCACGCGCATGCTCGCGCCGCGGCACGGCTCGGCGCCTCGCGCCGTCGAATACTGACGTATGACACGCTCCACGTTCTTGCCGATCCTCGCCGCGGGCTTCCTCGCTGCAGCTCCAGCACAAGCATCGGTGCGCCCGCGCATCACCACCTATCGCGATACGGGATGCGGATGTTGCGAGAGCTGGGTCGGCCTCGCGCGCAAAGCCGGGTACGACGTGACGTTGCACGATCTCGATCGCGACGTGCGCATCAAACGCTTCGGTCTCACCGACGCGACGGCGGGATGCCATACCTCACTCGTCGCGGGCTATCTCGTCGAGGGCCACGTCCCGATGAACGTCGTCGCGCGACTCGTTCACGAACGGCCGCACATTCGTGGCATCGCGTTTCCCGGCATGCCGAGCGGCATCGCGGGCATGCCCGGGCCGCGTGCCAACGGCAGCGAGATCTACACGCTCGAGGCGCATCCGCGCGTGTTCGCGCGCGTCTAAGCGCGTCGCACGCGCACGAGCGCGACCCCGAGGGCCGCGAAGAACAACCCGACCCAGCCAAGTGGCGGCAGCACTTCACGCGCGAGCAGCCACGCGATTAGCGCCGCCATCGGCGGCACGAGAAAGAAGAGCGAGGCGGTTGCCGACGCTTGACCACGGCGCACCATCGCCAAGAGCAGCGTGACGGCGATGAGTGAATTGCCGACCACGAGATACGCGAGGGCGCCCGCGAGTTTCGGCGTCCACGAAACCGCAAACCCTTCGAGTGCGAACGCGAGCGGCGCGACGACCGCGAGCCCGACGCCGCACTGAACGATCGTCGCGGAGATGACGTGGAGCGGCGTCCCGAATCGCCGCTCGTACAACGTCGCCGCGGTCATCGCCGAAACGGCGAACGCCGCCGCTACGAGACCGAAGAGTGGCGGCGGCGCGAAAGCGCTGCGCGCGACGATGACGAGGACGGCACCTCCGAGACCGAGTGCGAGCCCGATCCACGCGCGCGGCCCGACGCGTTCGCCCGTGAGTTTGGGAGCCAGCAACGCGACGAGAATCGGTTGCAAGACCGATATCAATCCCGCCGTTCCCGCCGAGACGCCGTGCGCGATTGCGACGTAAACGCCGCCAAAATTTCCGACCTGGATGAAGAGACCGACGGCGGCAACGTGGAGCCAGCTCGCGCGCGATGTCGGCCACGACGGACGCACGACGGCGACGAGTGGAACGAGAATCGCGATGACGAGCACGAAGCGCAGCGAAAGTAAGGCGAACGGTCCCGCTTCATCGAGACCGAGTTTTGCGAACGTGAATCCCGCCGACCAAAGCACGACGAAAAGCGCGGGCGCACCGACGCTCCACAGCGCCGACGGTCGGTTCACGCGATGCCGATCAAACGAAAATCGAAAGGGGCAAGTACGCGCCGACGACCCAATGCGGCGCGTCGACGATCTCGCTGATTTTGAGGTCGACCGCGACGCTGCAGAGCATGTACGCATCGACACGCGAGAGGCCGTAGGTGCGACCGAGGTGCGCGATCATGTTGCGAATCGCTTGTCGCGCGGCTTCCATGAGGTCGGGGCCGATTCCATCACAAGCGTAATATCCCGCCGTATTGGTACGCGCGGCGAGCGGGCCCGGCGTTTGAAATTCCGGCTCGGCAACGGGTCGATCGCGATGCACCGTTACACGAACGCGCGCGCGTATCGGCGTTTCGATCGCGGTGCCGCAAACTTCCCCGTCGCCTTGCGCCGCATGTCCGTCGCCGAGTGAGAAGAGCGCCCCCGGGGCTTCGATCGGCAGAAAGACGCGCGAACCGACGGTGATGTGTCGCGTGTCCATGTTGCCGCCGTGGCGATAGGGCGGAATCGTCGAAAGCGCGCCTGCCTTCCCGGGCGCGAGGCCGATCTCACCGCAGAATGGTGCCAGCGGAATGCGAATGCCCGGTGCGAACGTTGCGAAGCCGCCCGGACCACCCTCGAGCGTCCAAATTTTGAGTGCGGGTTCCGCAAATTCATCCGCGAGCAAACCGAAGCCCGGAATAATGGCGGTCCAGCCCCACGTCGCAGGTTCGATGTCGAGAAACTCGATTTCGAGCGTCTCGCCCGGCATCGCGCCGTCGACGGCGATGGGACCGTTGACTTGATCGACGCGCGCGAAATCGAGCGTACGAATCGTTTCGGCCGTACTCGATGGATCGATCTGACCGCACGATGCATCGAGCAGATCGAATTCGACGCACTCACCCGAAGCGATCGTCGCGATGGGAGCGATGCTATTATCCCACGCGAGATGATAACGGTCGCGTGAGACGTGAACGGTGCGCGTCGACATACGCCGTGCGGTTGTGCGAGCAGGGCGGTGCCTCCCGCTCGCGTAGACCGAGCCCGATGTCTCCTTCTCGCATCCGTACACGTCTCGTCTTTTTTACGTGCGCGTTTTTCACGCTCGTCGGCACGACCGTGCGCGCGGAAACGCCGTCGCGGCCGGTAGCCGCACTCGATTATCGTGCGTACGATGCGTGGAACGCGATCCGCACGCCGAAGCTCTCCGACGACGGCACGTCGCTCGCCTACGCGCTGACGCCGCAAGACGGCGATCCGACGCTCGTCGTCCGCGCGCTCGAAGCGGGCACGGAAAAACGCGAGATGCGCGGAGCGAATCCGCTCTTTGCCGCGAACGGCCGATTCGTCGTCTTCACGCACGTGGCATTGAAGAAAGACGTCGATGCGGCGAAGAAAGCGAAAAAGACGGAGGCTCAGCTACCGAAATCCGGTGTCGGGATTCTCGACCTCGTGGGGAGCGCGCCCGCGGAAATCGTCGATTCCATCAAAACGATCGCCGTCGCGCGCGATGAGGGCGCGACGATCGCGTATCTCGCCGAACCGTCGCCATCGCCCTCTCCGTCGCCATCGCCGTCGGCGAGCGCATCGGGATCGCCCGCACCCAAAGCCGATAAGGCGAAAGCGAGCGCCGCGCCGCTGACGATTCGCAATCTCGTCACCGGC
>JANYGA010000146.1 GCA_025359485.1 Rhodospirillales bacterium
GACCATCGTCGCCACAATCTCGCCTTCGGTTGCGAGCGCGTTGACCGCGTCGATGAGCGGGGGCATCACGTTGATCGATTCGTCCGCACACGCGCGTTTGAGCGCGGCGAGCGCCGACTCGACCGCCGAACCGTCGCGCGATGCGCGCACGTCGCGCACCGAGCGGGCCTGCCCCTCTTCGACCTCGCGGCCGATTTTGAGGAGATCGAGATCTTCGGTCTGTGCGGGCCGTGCGAACGCATTGACGCCGACGATCACGCGATCTTTCGTTTCGAGCGACCGCTGGTATCGATACGACGCATCGGCGATCTCGTGTTGGAAGAAGCCTTCTTCGATCGCTTCGATAACGCCGCCGTAGCCTTCGATTGCGGCAAAGTAAGCTTCGGCTTGGCGTTCGAGTTCGTTCGTCAGCGACTCGACGAAATACGATCCGCCCAGCGGATCGACTACGCTCGTCACGCCGGTTTCGTAGGCGAGGACCTGTTGCGTGCGAAGCGCGATCTCGACCGATTTTTCCGTCGGCAGCGCCATCACTTCATCCATCGAATTCGTGTGCAACGACTGCGTCCCACCGAGCACCGCCGCGAGCGCCTCGTAGGCGACGCGAACGATATTGTTCTCCGGTTGCTGCGCCGTCGCGCTACAACCCGCCGTCTGCGTGTGGAAACGCAGCGTCCACGATTTGGGATCCTTCGCGCCGTAGCGCTCGCGCATGCGTCGCGCGTAGATGCGCCGTGCCGCGCGGAACTTGCAGATCTCTTCGAAGAAATCGATATGGGAGTTAAAGAAAAACGAGAGCCGTGGTGCGAACGAATCGACGTCCATGCCCGCCTTCATCGCCGCTTCGACGTACGCGAATCCATCGGCGAGAGTGAAGGCGAGTTCTTGCGCGGCCGTCGATCCGGCTTCGCGGATGTGATAGCCGCTCACCGAGATCGTGTTCCACTTCGGCATTTCTGCCGTGCAGAATTTCATCATATCGACGATGATGCGCACGTGCGGTCGGGGCGGAAAGATCCACTCTTTCTGCGCGATGTATTCTTTAAGGATATCGGCCTGTAACGTACCGCCGAGCACCGCGCGCGGAATGCCCTTGCCTTCGGCCGTCGCGACGTACTGCGCGAGCGCGATACAGGCGGGGCCGTTGATCGTCATCGACGTCGTAATCTTGCCGAGATCGATGCCCTCGAAGAGCACTTCCATATCGCGCAGCGAGTCGATCGCGACGCCGCACTTACCGACTTCGCCGAGCGCCTGCGATTGATCGGAATCGTAGCCCATGAGCGTCGGCATATCGAAAGCGACCGAGAGCCCCGCCTGACCCTGGGCGAGGAGAAAATGGTAGCGCTCGTTCGTTTGCTTCGCGTTTCCAAAGCCCGCGAATTGCCGCATCGTCCATAGTCGGTCGCGGTAACCGCCCGCATGGATGCCGCGCGTGTACGGGTACTCACCCGGATAGGCGAGATCGCGCGCGAGATCCGTTTCCGCCATGTCTTCAGGGCCGTAGATCGCCTGGAGGGGCACGTCGGAAATCGTGCGATCGATCGCACCGGAACCGGGATCGGCGCGCCGTTTCCCGCGAGCGACGGCAGCCTCATAGCGCGAACGCTGAGCTGCGAAGCCTGCACCGCCGGTGTGTGCCGGACGCTCGATCATTTTTGCCACGTACGATTCTCCTATCCCGAGGCGCTTCGCCGCACGCGTCTCACACCCCGCGGAGCGATCACTCCGTCGTGGTCATGATCCCACTCTGCGTCATCGGCCGTAAGAGCGCGAGCGGGGTCGCGATGCCCGTCTTGAAGCCGCGCCCGTAGCTGCGAAGCGCGAGGCCGAATGGCTCGAGTTCGCGGACGGTTGCCGAGTAGGCCGCGACGCCGAGCGGCACGGCGGGTGTGTGGACGATCTCCACGCGCTGGAGACGTTCGCCCGCCGGGAATTCTGCGACGACGCGCGTTGCCCGATGGCGCGCCATTCCGACGCGGACGGTTTGCGCGGTCACCGATCGCACGCGCATCGGGCGCTCGTCGTAGAGATACGCGACGTCGAGCAGGCGCATCTTCGCGTCGTGCGCGGCTTGGGTTTGGCCGTCGCCGACATCGGCCCAACGCGTGAGCATGTTGCCCGAATGCGCGATGATCGCAAGGACCGACGACTCGGTGATGAGCGACCCGAAATGTTCGCCACGCAGATAAGTTTTCTTGAGCGTATTGGGATTGCACGCGATGCCACCCGCTTCGCCGATCTGCGTCTCGACGTAGAGCAACGAGGGGCCACCGTGCGGATCGCTTTCGCGGCCGAAGCCCATCTGCTTATCGTATTGAACGCCCGAGCCCATGATCACGCGAGACCAGTCGCCGGGTTCCGGCTTGGGAAGCGTGGCGAAGAGATCGGCTTGCGTGATCGTACGCCCGACGAGCGATGCGGCGAGCGTCGCGAATGGCGAGACGACATAGCCACATGTGGCGGTCGCGGCGATGAGAAAGCTACGGCGGTTCACGATTCTGCCTTTCGCGTGACGAGCGCGCGAAGTTCGCGCTCGAGGTCGTTTTCGGAGAGCATCCCGCGATGCACGCCACGCACGATACCGCGTGCGTCGATGAGAATGGTTTCCGGAATTTTCGTCGTGCCGTAACTCGCGGCGAATTGACCGGCATCGAGCGCGATCGGATACGTCACCGCGAGTTCTCGCGCGAACGATCTCGCTCGAGCCACGCCCTCTTGTTCGTCGACGCCGAGAAACGCGACGCGATCGCGATATCGCGCATACGCGCGGACGAGTAGGGGCTCTTCGACCCGGCACGTGCCGCACCACGCGGCGAAGACGTTGATGAGCAACGGACGACCCGCGTACGCCCGCGAAGTCACATCGCGACCGTCGGGGCCCTCGAGAAGAAACGCTGGCGCGCGCTTTCCGGCGACGGCAACGCCGCTTGCAGCCGGCGACGAAAGCGTCGAGCACGTCGCGATCGACAACGCGCACGCGACCGCGGCCGTCCACACCCGACGCACCGTCGTTATCCGAACGTTTCGACGGCGTTTGCGAATTCGTCGAATGCCGTGCGGTGGAGGTTGTGCCCGTCGTTCGGAAAGATGCGCAGGGTGACGTTCGGGCCGCCGCGTTCGGTGACGAATGCTTGATCGTCGGCCGAGAGCACGGATTCGATTCCGGCGACGCAAACCAGGAGCGGCGTCGGATAGCGCGCGATGCGCTCGCGCAGATCCCACGCGCCGCCATCGACATCGTTCTCGGTGCCGAGGCGCTCCAGCGATAAAACCGACATGTTCGTCATCGCGTGAATCTTCGCATCGACGTCGACCGGCGCGAGGCCGTCGTACATGGCTCGGATTTCGGGCTCGCGGTCGCCCGGGGCACGTGCGAAGAACGAGCGCAGATCGTCCACGTATTCCGATTCGAAGGTGCGGGCCGGAACGCGGATCATCGGATCGATCGCAACCACGCGCGCGGGGTGAATCGCGATTCCACCGAGCAGCGCGACCGCACCGCCCCACGAGTGACCGATGAGCATATGCACGGGCCCGGGAAGACGCGCGCGAACGGCTTGGAGATCGCGGACGCTTTGTGCGAGCGTCATCGGTCCCGCGACATCGGCGCTGTCGCCGTGCCCGCGCTGATCGTACGCGAAAATGCGATGTGACGGTGCGAGAAATTCAGCGAGCCGAGTCCAAGAGCGACGCGAACTCGTGATGCCGTGCACGCAGAGCACGACCGGGCCGTGCGTCCCCCAGTTTTGGAGGATCGTCTCGTTGCCGTCGTCGAGGACGACACGTTGTTCTGTTGCGATCACTTCGAAGCTCCTCATCAAGCACGAACGGCCGGAACGCTAAGGTAGCGTTCCG
>JANYGA010000156.1 GCA_025359485.1 Rhodospirillales bacterium
TTCGGCAGTAACGAGACGATGTTGGTCGACTGGAACTGCGCATTGTTGAGGCCCGTGAAGGCCGTGAGTTGCGAGAGCGCGAGCGGATCGTTCGTCGGGTATTGTTGCGAACCACCGTACGTGCCTAAGAAATTCGTCTGCTGATTATCGAAGAAAATTTGGAACGACTGTCCCGAATTCTTTCCGAATTTGTAGACGAAATTGTCGATGAGGTCGCGTGATGTCGTGTCCGCGTTGTTATAGTACGTGCCCGTCGTATATTCCGCGGCGCGTGATCCACGCGCACCGGCTTGATTCGAGGTGTTCGTACCGAGAAACGACACGTAATTCGAGATGCGACCGTCCGGTGTCGCGAAACCGTATTCCAGCGCGAGCTGGTGGGTGTACGGCTGGAGGAGCGTTTCGAGATCGATCGATCCGAAGCCGGGGTACGATCCTCGCTTCGCGATGAGATTGATCGTGCCGGTGCCGGAGTTACCGGTCGACGCATCGCCCGAACCCGGCGTCAACTGAAGTTGACCGACGGCTGGATTGAGCGTCAAGCTGTTGGTGAACTGCGACGTGAAAGCGTCGACGTAGTCGATGCCGTCGAACTGGAAGCCTTCTTCATTTTCACGGCCGCCGCGAAGCACGGGATACCCGTACTTGTCGAGGCTGGCGCCGGGAAGACGCGTGAGAAGATTCGTTTCGCTGATCGCATCGGCTTTGCCGAGCAAATCTTTGATTTGCTTGGTCGTCACCGTATACGTGTCTTGTGCTTGATTCGGTTGGAACGCTCCACCTTGACCGCGCGCCGTTACTTTACCGATGGTTTGCAGCGATTTTTGCAGCGTCGATGTGACGGAGGAATTCTGATCTGCGTAGACGTTCACGCCGGTGATCGACTCGGGCTGGAAGCCCTTGAGTTCGAACGACACGGTGTACGTATCGGGCGACACGCCGTTGAACGTGAAAAAGCCCTTTTGATCGGTCGTGCCGTTATAGCGGCCGGTGGGCGATACCGCATTGACGGTAACGCCGGCAATTGGTAATTTCGTTTCGAAATTTGTGATGGTGCCGCTGATCGATCCGGTCGTCCCAGCGAAAAGGGTCCCGACTGAATTAAAGAACAGGGCGAACATTAAGAGGGTACCGACAAAAAGTCGCTTCCCTCTCGAAGGAACGCGTAAAGGGACGTACACTCGTGATCTCCTCGTGTGCGTACAGGGTCCGGGTAATAGTCTGAGAATATGTTAACCGACGCTTAAGTCCCTTGCTCCCGAGAGACGTGAACCCGTGAGAACCGCCGTGCCTCTGGGCGCACCGAGCTTCCCAGAAACGGTCGATATCGTTCCGGCTCGTACGTTCTTCGATGATGCCTGGCGCCGTCTCCGGCGCACGCCGGGTGCACTCATCGGACTTACGATCGTCGCGATCATCTTGCTTGCCGCGATCTTCGCGCCACTCATCGCGACCGATCCGCTCGCACAAGATCTCTCGCATCAGGCTCTTTCACCGAGCACACAACATCTTTTCGGCACCGACAAACTCGGTCGCGACATCTTTTCGCGCGTCGTGTACGGCTCGCGCATTTCGATTCGCATTGGATTCGTCGCCGTCGGGCTTGCGATCACGCTTGGGACGGCGATTGGCCTCATCGCGGGGTATGGCCGCGGGCGCATCGACACGGTCCTCATGGGCGCGATGGATGTGATGCTCGCCTTCCCCTCCATCATTCTCGCGATCGGTATCACGACGGTCCTGGGTCCGAGTATCAACAACCTCATGCTCGCTGTTGGCATCGTCTATATTCCGCAATATGCGCGGCTGGCGCGATCGTCGGTACTCGCGGTCAGCGAACTCGAATATGTTGAAGCTGCGCGCGCGATTGGATCCGGGACGCCGGCTATTCTGCTTCGGCACATCCTGCCGAACATTCTCGCGCCGCTGCTCGTGCAGGCCACGCTCGGCATCGCGACCGCCGAACTCGAGGCGGCCGGCCTTTCTTATCTCGGGCTTGGCGCCCGACCGCCCGTCCCCGAATGGGGCGCCATGCTCAACGACGCTCGCGACTATTGGCTCTCGGCGCCCTGGGCACTCATCTTTCCCGGCCTCTCGATCACCGCGCTCGTCCTTGGCTTCAACTTGCTGGGTGACGGAATGCGAGACGCACTCGACCCGACCGGCCGCTAAGAAAACGTGGCGGTCTTTCTCGCGCTCGTCTCGGCGACGGTTTATGGTGCTGCGGATTTTTACGGCGGTATCGCGAGTCGGCGTACGCCGCCCGCAACCGTCGTCGTGCTATCGCAACTTGCCGGCATCGTCGTGCTCGCGATCGCGTGGTTCGTCTTGCCGGGGAGATTCTACCCATCCGATATCGGGTGGGGCATTGCTGCGGGCGTTGCGGGCAGCGTTGCGATCGCCGCTCTCTATGCGGCACTTGCCGTGGGGCGCATGGGCGTCATCTCCCCGATCACGGCCGTCATCGGCGCAAGTGTTCCGGTGCTCGCGGGGTTTCTTTTCGGAGAACGGCCTACACCGCTCGCGATCGTCGGCCTCTGCTTCGCGTTCGCTGCCGTCGCGCTCGTCTCGGCGAATGCCGAGACGAAACGCATCTCGCTTTCGGAACCCGGCGTCATGCCCGCACTTGTGTCCGGCGTTGCCATCGGTGCACTCTTCGTGCTACTGGGACACGGCCACGCCGATGCCGGCCTCGCTCGTCTGGCGATCACGCGCGCGACGTCGGTCGTCATCCTCTGTGCGTATGCGCTTCTACGCCGCGAATCGCTGCGGCCCGCAAAAGGCTCGATGCGAATCATCCTCGTTGCGGGTGCGCTCGATATGCTTGCAAACGTCCTCTTCATCGCGTCGACGCGTTACGGACTGCTCTCGATCGTCTCCGTGCTCGCGTCGCTCTACCCGGCGAGTACCGTCTTCCTCGCGCGCGTCGTGCTCGACGAGCATCTCACGCGAACGCAGTGGATCGGTGTCGGTCTCGCCGCATGCGGCGTGGCTTTCATTGCGATCTAGCGCGACGAACTAACACGACGCGAATGCGGGCTCGATTTTTTGGCCTGCAGCGTCTTCATCGCCGACGATCGGTGCGGAGCGTTTGATAAGCTCGGCACTTGCGTTTTTCGCCGTAACGGAGAGCGGATCGGGCACGCCCGCAGTCGGCCCAAAATCGCGCACGTCGAATGCCGTGTGTGGGAAGCGACCGTCGTTTTGAAGCAAAATCGCGTTAAAAATTTGGCGATCGTGCGTGTCTTTATCGATTGGCTCGTGCGCGTCGAGATATGCGACGAATCGGCCGAGATCGTCTGCGAGAATCTTCTGCCGATGTAACGCGCCGTCGAGCGCGTCTGCGAATGCGAGTAAGTCGGTGCGTTGTTGTGCGTTCGTCGCCGTTTTAGCACGGTCGCGAAAATCGCGCATCAGCGCATTGCCTTCGACGGCCGCCGCGCGTAAGGTAACGAAGCGTTTCGTAATGTCACGAATGCCGCGATACTTGAAAATTTGACTGCTGTCGAGATCGACGATCGCGAGCGTCGCTTCGGCATCGACGAGGCGTGCATCATTCTGCGTCTCGATATCGACGGCGTGCACGGCATCCGCAACGAGCGCCTTGCAAAGCGTCGAAGTGACGCGAATGCGGCCGATCGTTTTGAGCGAGCCGCTCGACGCATCGGTCGATGGAACGGGAGCCGGCGTCGGCGATGGGAGCACGGCTGATTGCGCGACCGTCAGGATCGCGACGAGAAACGCTCGGACGGCGGCGTCCATCATCGCAGCGGTATTCGCGAAAGAAAAGAAAGCCCCGTCCGCAAGGACGAGGCTTTCTTCACACGACTTCTGTTCGTGTCGAGATCGTCTAGGGATACGTGCTCGTGGTCGCGGCCGACGTCGTGATGTCGGCTTGCCCATTTGCACCGGAGATTGCCGGGGTCTGCGACGTGGAGAACGGGTATGCCGCACCGGAGACCGCATAGGCGAAGCCTGCGGCATACGTACCGACGGTATCGCCGCTGCAGATCGAGCGATTGCTCGCCGTACCTGCGGTCGGCCCGAGGTTCGATGGGAGCACGAGGGTTTGCACGCCCGGCGTCGTCGCGGATCGCATAGTAGACCGGGCGAGTTTGCGTTCCGGGGAAGCAATCCGTCGTTCCAGCTGCGCGATCGACCACGAAGACGTATGCTTCCGTAACGCCCGCGGGAACCGTAACGGCGACGCTGCCGCCGCCCACGCCGTCGGGCGTGAAGATCGGTGCAGCAAACGTCGGGAGCGGCGTGAGGCTGCCGAGTGCCGCACCAGCGGTAAGCGTGCAAGATGTTGACGCTCCCCAAGTCGATGTCCCGAGCTGCTTCTTTAAAACACCGGCGCGGGAAAACGTCTTCCTGGGATCACGGCCAACATTCAGACCTTTTTAATTCGGCGTTAACGTTCATGTGAGCAGATGTCGAAGATCTCGAGGACGTCCGCCCCTGTCAGCAGCGGGAAAATGCGGGTTCGATGCGCGCTGCCGCGGCATCTTCATCACTCGCGATCGACTCGGCGCGGCGCGCGATCTCCGTTCCCGTCCGTCGGGCGGTCGTCGAAAGGGTCTCGGGGACGCCAGCAAACGGGCCCACGATACGTGAGTCGAAGATCGCGCGCGAGAGCCGAACCTCGTTTTGGGTGCGGAGCGCGTCGAAGACGAGCGCCTCATGCTCGGCTGGCGTTAGCGGCGGATGCGCGTCGAGATAGCTGACGAGGCGGCCGATGTCGTCGGCGAGCAGCCGCTGGCGACGTAGCGCGCCGTCGAGGGCATCCGCGAAGGTTTTGAGGCTTTCGCGCTGCTCGAGCGTTGGTGCCGCCTTGGCCTGCTCGCGGAAGTCGCGCATGGATTGATTGCCGGCGAGCGCCGAGGTTCGCAGATCGAGATACTGCTTCGTGATCTCACGGACGCCCTGATATTTCGCGAGCTCGTTTCGGTCGAGGTCGGTCGTGAGAAGCGTGTTCTCGGCGATGCCGAGCAGTCGGTCGTTTTCGGTTTCGATCGCGACGGCTCGCGTGGCCGCGCCGACGAGGGCCTTGCAGAGCGGCGTCGTGACGCGAATGCGGCCAATTTCTTTGAGTGGCGCGTCGGGCGATGCCGACGGCGTCGCGATCGGCAGCGGGTCGGGCGCGATTGCACGCGCATCGGGCCCCGATGCAATCTCCAAGGCGAGGACGGCGAGCGCGGCGACCACGACTCTCATGGATGGAGATTCCACGCCCCGATCTCGAGTTACTTTTTAGAGCGTGGCCCAAACGTCGAGCTTGGCGCGGACTTTGGCGATCACGGCATCGGTGAACTCTGTCGTCGAGGCGTGGCCGCCGAGATCGCTCGTCGCGACGCCCGCGTGGACCGTTTCGAGTACGGCCTCGTAGATCGCGCGCGAAGCGCTCGTCGCGCGCGGATCGACGATGTGCGAGAGCAGCGCGGCGCACGCCAGAATCATCGCCATCGGGTTCGCGACGTTCTTGCCGAAGAGCCGCGGCGCCGTACCGTGCGGGGCCTCCGCCATCACGCACGCGGGGCGCAGTTGCTCGTCGAATGCGAGCAGGACGCTCTCCGCGCCCGCGATCGAACCGAAGAGCTGCATCACGAGATCGGAGAGGCAGTCGCCGTCGCGGTTGAGCGACGGAATGACCATCGCATCGCCCGAGCTCGAGATGAGCAGCGCATACGTCGCGTCGATGAGTTGCGGCTCGTAGACGACATCGGGATAGCGATCGGCCGCGGCATCCATCTCTTCTTTGAGCATGCCTTCGTACACCGGGCTCACCGTATATTTCGGACCGCCGAAAACTTTCGAGCGAGTCTTGCGCGCGTGGGCGAATGCGTACTCCGAAACCACGCGACAGACGCTGCGTTCGATGCGCTCGGTGCGGAAGGCGACTTCATCGTCGTCGGTGCGCTCGCGCCATTCGGTCGCGCCGTACGCATCGCCCACGGCCATGCGCACGATCGAGATCGGCGAGTTGATGCCGGCAACGGGACGAATACCCGGCAACCGGCGACCGGTGCGGACGATGACTTTGCCGTCGATCTCGCGGCGCAAAATCGCATTGGGCGAACCGACATCGCCTTTGATTTCCGGCGTGATCGTTGCGGCTTTGAGGCCGAGCCCCGTGCGTTTCATCGCGGCGGCCGCTTCGTGCACGATCTTGTTTTTGGTCTCGCGGCGTTTCGCAAGCGAGAGGTCGAAATGCTCGAAATCGAGCTTCATCCCGACGACGTCGGGCGCCATCACCCGCAAGGCATCGACGAGAAGTTCTTGTCCGGTTTCATCGCCTTCGAGAACGACGATCGTTGGGGTTGTCATCTTTGCGCAACATCTGCGCTCGATTGCATGAAGCCTGCTTCGACCCGCCGTTACCTCGAGGCGAGGATGCGTGCGTTCGTATCGAACGCTTCGACGATTTCATCTGCGGCTGCGGGTCGTCCGAAGAGATACCCTTGTGCGAATTGGCATCCGAGGCGTTGCAGTTGAGCGGCCTGCAACGCCGTTTCGACGCCTTCGGCAACGACGGTGACGCCGCACGATTCGCCGAGCGCGAGGATCATCGCAACGATCGGCTCCGATGCGAGCGAATTCTCCTTGCCAC
>JANYGA010000164.1 GCA_025359485.1 Rhodospirillales bacterium
GCCTTCGGGCGCGATCAGCTCGACGATCGGCGCGTGGACGCCCAACGTGATCTTCACGGCCATCGGCATCTTCTCGCTCTTGCGCGCGGCGCGGAACTAGTTTCGCGATGGGAACCTTCGGCGGCATCCTGCTCGTCATCCTCATCGTGTTCGTCGCCGGTCTCATCGCGTATGTGGGCGATCGCGTCGGGCATCAGGTCGGCCGCAAACGGATGACGCTCTTTGGTTTACGGCCGAAGTATACGTCGACGATCGTCGCCGTCGGCACGGGCATGGGCATCGCATTCATCGCGACGGTCGTGCCGCTCCTGACGGCACCGCTCGCGCGCGATGCGTTCTTTCATTTGAGTGAGATCAACAATCGCGTCAACGAACTCCAAGCGCAAGCGGATGCATTGCAGAAACAGACGCGCGAGACCAACGTCGTCGTCAATCATGGCGACCTGCTCTATCAGCAGTTCCTCATCATCACGCCGCAGCAATCGCGCCGCGCGCAACTCGTCGCGCTCTCCGCGTTCTTCGATGCCGTGGTCGCCTCGCTCAATAGCAATTACGTGCCCGCCGGGCTCAAGCCGTTCAAAGGGAAATCGGGCGATCCCGAGATCGCGCGCAAACTCGACGCCGTTATCGGCGATCCCAAGGTCCAGGGCGGGCTCATCCGCGGACCCGTGCTCTTGGTCGCGATCGCCGATCAAAATCTCTTCCCCGGCGACACGATCCAGTTCACGTTCGCACCGTATGCCGACGTGCCGATCTTCCGCGCGCATCAGGCGATTGCGAGCGTCGAAGTCGACGGAGGGAGTTCGCTCGTGCCCAATATCGCCTACGGTCAACTCGCGACCGCGGTTCGCGACGTCGCGATCGAAAGCGGCATGCCGGTCTATTTCGCGTCGCCGTTCTCGCAACCGAGTGCCGCGGACATCAGCGCGACGCGCCTCGCGATCAAGCGCGGTAAAGGCCGTTTCTACATCGTGGCTCGATCCGCGCGCGACATCTATCCGCACACGGGCGGCGTTCCCGTGACCTTCCAACTGAGTCGGACGCCGAAGTAATCGTGATCCTCGGCATCGATCCCGGCACGCGCAAATGTGGCTATGCTTTCGTCTCGGCTCCGAACGTGACGCCGGTCGCACTCGGCATCGCGGCGACGGACGAGCTCGCGGCGACGCTCGGCCATCTCGTCGAGCGCTACCGGCCGATCCGGATCGCGCTTGGAGGCGGGACGCACGCGAGTGCGGTCGGTGCGATGCTCGGGGAACTCGGCGTACCGATCGAGATCGTCGACGAGCGCGCGACGACGCTTCTGGCGCGCGAACGGTACTTTGCGGCAAACCCGCCCAAAGGGTGGCGCCGCTTGATCCCCCGGGGCATGTTGTTGCCGCCGCGACCGATCGACGATTTTGCCGCCGTCCTCATCGCGGAACGGGCGATGGAGTAAGGGCAGGACTCGCCCGTATCCGGTCGTATTCGACAGCTGGCATGCGCCCTAGCGACGGGCGTACTTTCCGTGTCTCCATTGACGAAGGCAAACTCGGCAACTCTCGTCGATCGATTCCGTCCGGTACGCTTTGCGGTCGAGCTCGTGCAACGAAGCTTTGGCTTCCACTCTTCTGGAGGATATATGAAGCGTCTCGCACGCCTCGGCCTCGCGACGGGACTCGCGGCAACGCTGCTGCTTCCGTTCGTGAAGCAAGAGGCTGCCTTCGCGACGCCGTTCTCGGATGTACCGGCCAACCACTGGGCCTATCAGTACATCCAGAGTCTTGCGGCCGACGGCATCATCGACGGTTACCCGAATGGCAAATTCAAGGGCGACCGACCGCTCACGCGTTACGAAATGGCGACCGTCGTCGCTCGCGTGATTGCGAAGTTGCAAGAAAACACGGGCAAGGGTCCGTCGAAAGAAGACCTCGATAAGCTGCAAAAGCTCATCGATGCGCTCAAGGACGAACTCGACGCTCTCGGCGTTCGCGTGACGAATCTCGAAGATTCGCTCGACGCGCTCGACAAGCGCACGAAGTTCGCGC
The DNA here is from genome assembly GCA_025359485.1 of Rhodospirillales bacterium. Classification (GTDB taxonomy): domain Bacteria; phylum Vulcanimicrobiota; class Vulcanimicrobiia; order Vulcanimicrobiales; family Vulcanimicrobiaceae; genus JANYGA01. The sequence continues at coordinate 2,028 of JANYGA010000164.1, forward strand.
AGTCGCTCTCGATGCACGGCGTCTTCACGCCGAATCTGTCGTTCCGCCAGCGTCCAACGGCACCGCGTACGATCACGAACACGACCGGCGGCCCCGTCACGACGTATTACGGCGCGACGGTTCCTGGCGGTTCGGCAACGAATCCGACGGCGGTCGCAGCGATCGATCCGTTCATGTCGGCGTTCCTCGCGTCAGACGACTCGAACAGCCCCTTCACGATCGCGGGCTCCGGCATTCGGATCCGTCAGGATTCGCGTTTCTCGCTGTCCTACGCGATCACCGATAACCTCACGCTTTCGTTGCCCGTCCACGTGCTCAACTTCACGCAGGGCGGCGAGTTCACGCAGCAGCAGAAGATTGATCTCGAGCCCGGCATCGACGTCAACGTCGCCAAGACGGGCAACATCACGAACCTGCATCTCAAGTACGGCATCATCGACGACATGCAGAACTCGCGAATCGGACTCGCGTTCCGCGCGCCCCAGGGCTACAACGGCGCGGTCCCCTATGAACTGCCGGTCCAACCGTTCCAAAAGGGCGCGGAGATCAGCGGCTCGATCGGTGAAGGCGCCTTCGGCGTCACCGATTTCCAGGCGTCGTTTACGCGTCTCGACCAGACGCTGCTCAACACGCAACCGGGAAACACCGACCCGAGCTATTTACCCGTCGAAGCGACGGCGTATTTCTTCCCCGTCGTTCCGCCATCGGGTGGTCTCGTGCAATCGGGCCCGGCCAATAAGACGGACACGTTCAACTCGGGCACGGGCGCGCTCGCACAAGCCTTCCTCACATCGAAGGCACAAGCAGGAAGCGTGTACATCTCGTACTACAACGGCGCGACGTTCAGCAGCACCGGCGTTCAGACGGGCGGCCCCGCCACTGGTCTGCCGGGCTTCACCTATAACGATGCCTACAACGACATCGTGTTCGGCTCGCCGCTTCCGGCCGGCGCCGTCGTACAAGTCACGTATCGTCCGCTCTCGTTTTCGGGCAATACGAACTTCCAGCGCTACATGATCCATGCGCGCTTGAATCAGAAGATCAAGGGCTACACGGGCCTCGAAGTCGGCCTTAATTTCAACCGCATCTTCGACTTCGACGATACGCAAACCACGGGTTCGGGCGCGACCGGCTTCACGGCCGTCAATCAGAATCCCGTGACGGGCAACGGCGCCGTGAGCGACACCGTGCTCGGCCTGGACTTCCAGCTGCCGTTACCGTTCCTCGTGAGCGGCACGGGCTCCAACCCGATTCTCTTCGGCGAAGCGTCGTCGAGCAAGTTCACGTCGGACTATCGCAACGTCGCCGCGGTCGGCGATACGGCGGGCGTCTTCGGCGTGCGCGTGAAGGTCCAGAAAGTCGAACTTTCGGCACAGTACCAGACGGTCGGCGCGAACTACTTCGTCGGCGCACCATTCCGGTATTTCGGTAACCCGCCGCCGCTCTTCGCGTTCTACAAACAGGACTATCTGCCGGACTTCTTCGGCTTCGGTAGCAACCTCGGCATCAACACGCAGTTCGATAATCAGTTCACGAACATCGGACTCAAATCGCCCAATACGATCGGCAACCCGAACTTGACGTTCTCGTTCCCGCTCTACAACACGCTCAAGGCCTCGGGCCCCTCGTACTTCTCGAACTTCGCGCCGAACTCGCGTGGCGTTACGGCGTCGATCAACACGCCGATCCGCGTCGGCGACTTCAACCTCACGGCGCGCGGTTCGTACCAGCACCTCGAGGAGATCCGTCCCAACTCCCTCGGTTCGCTCCTCTACGGCCCGTCGTTCGCAACGACGGAACGTCAGAAGTTCGACACGTACGGCCTCGGAACGTCGTTCAAATTGCCGGTGTTCGGTCAGACCGCATCGGTCAATCTCAACGGCTCGTACGAGACGCTCAAGCGCATCGATACCAAGGGCTTTGCGTACTACCCGATCAACCCGGCGACGCAAACGTTCGATGGTACGAAGTTCGCTCAGGCGCAGAATCCCGCACTCGGCGGCAGCAAGGTGTCGTTCTATCCGAACTACATCAACGTTCGTCACATCACGTACTCGGCGAACGTCGCGCTCCCGCTGACCAAAGACCTCACGGGAAGCCTGTCGTACAACACGCAACGCTACGGCGGCGCGTATGGCACGACGATCAACCAGAACATCTCCGAGCGTAAGGATTACTACACGGGTGCGGTAACGTACAACATCCCCAAGACCAACTCAGCGGTCTCGGTCGGTGCGCGTCGCTACCAGTACACCGACGACGTCATCCCGAACTCGAACTTCGTTCAGAATCGTCAAGACCTGAACTTCACGGTTCGCTTCTAAGATGTGATCGCCGCTGGTGGGTCCGCCCACGAGCGGCATTCATCGTTCGTTCGAAAACGGTACTGCAGCGATGCGGTACCGTTTTTTCTATGGCCGTTCGGACGCAATCGGACGTCAGTTTTTGCGGGCGCTCGGGGACCCAAACGCGTACGCTGCGATGATGCGAGCGGTATGGATCGGCGTCGGGGTCGCCGTCGTGGGCATTTTGGCGATGTTGCAATTCGTCGCGAGCGTCGCGCTCCGCGATCGCGCGCAAACATGGTCGTGGGTGCACCTCGTGCCGGCTGCCGTCGGTACCCGCGTCGACGCGTTCGGAACGCGCGTGCCGATGCCGCTCGCGCTACGTCTCGTGCTCGCGCGCGTCGCGCTTTCCCGTGGCGATCTCGTCTACGCGCGCGAGGCGACGGCGGCACTCGGTGAATCACGCGATCGCTCTGCATTGGAAGCGGAGATCGCCGAACGGCAAGGCGATACGGCGGGTGCCGTGCGCGCGTACCTGGCAGCGGGCGACCTCGCGGGGATCGATGCCGCGGTCGCGCGGTTGGAAGCGGCGGGACGTGCGAGCGATGCGCTCGCGTTACAGATGGAGGTCGTGCGTCGTCTCGAAAGCGATCGCACGCAGATCGACGCGCTCGCGCAGGCGTATTACGGCCTCGGCCGGGTAACGCAGACGAGCGCGTATGCGCTCGCACCGCGTAGCCCGAAGCGGCGGCCCACCGAACGACGCGCGCTCGATGCATACGAGCGTGCCTTACGACTCGCGCCGCTCTCGATGCGTTATCTCATCGCGGTCGCAAATCAAGCGATCAACGTCGACGATCTCGCCAAGGCACAGTCGACGTTCGAACGCGCTCGCGACCGCGATCCCACGAGCGCCGAGCCGCTCACGGGGCTCGGCGACGTCGCGCTGCGCCGCGGCGATCGCGCGACCTCGCGGGCCATGCTCGAACGCGCACGTGCGATCGATCCGAACTCGGCCGCCGTCCATCGTCTCGAACTCGAAGTCCAACCTTAGGTATGCGCGTCGGCATCGATATGCAACTCGCGCGCGGCACCGCAACGGGAATCGGCGAATACGTTCGCGGTTTGGGCCGTGCCCTCGCGGCCACGAATGTCGAAGTGGTCGCGCTCGAATCGGTCGCTTTCGATCCATGGCGTTTCGATCGTCGCGTGCTTTGGGACCAGGTGCTCTTACCGATTGCGGCCACGCGTGCGCGTGTCGATCTCGTGCATTGCGCGTCGGGTACGATGCCGCTCGTCCACGCGATGCCGATCGTTGCGACGGTTCACGACGTCGCGTGGTTACGCGCGCAGGCACACACGCGACCGTACGCGCGGGCGTATTTCGGCGCGTTCCAACTCGCGCGGTATCGCGCCGCCGCACGCATCGTCGTGGACTCGAGGTTCTCGCGCGACGAGTTGCTCGCGTGCGTCGATCTCGACGCAGCGCGCGTCGATGTCGTCTATCCCGGCGTCGCGAGCGATATGATGTCGATCGTGCGTCGACGCGACGATCTCGCGCCGTTCGTCCTCGCGGTCGGCACGGTCGAGGCGCGGAAGAATCTCGAGGTGCTCGTGCGCGCGCTCGTCGCGCTGCCGACGATGCGCGTCGTCTCGGTCGGGCCGCCGACGCCGTATCGCGAGCGGTGCCTGGTCCTCGCGCGCGAGCTCGGCGTCGCGGATCGTCTCGACATGCGTGGCTACGTCGATCGCGCCGAGGTGCTCGATCTCTACGCGCGCGCGACCGCGGCTGCCGTCCCCTCGATGTACGAAGGCTTCGGCTACGGCGTCGCTCAGGCGTTATGCGCGGGCCTTCCCACGGTCGCGGCGGCGACGTCCTCGCTTCCCGAAGTCGCGGGTGATGCGGCGGCACTCGTCGACCCAAACGACGTCGCGGCGTGGGTGCGCGAACTCGGGTGCATCGCAGCCGACCCGATCGCAGCCGACGAACGGGCGGCGGAGCGACGGGCGCGCGCGTGCGAGCGATTCGGCTGGACGCGCGCCGCTCGCGAGATCGCGACGACGTACGCACGCGCACTTAGTTAATAAATGAACGACTCCGGCGACCCGGGTGCCGGGCTTCCGTCATCGGGGGCGACGATGAGGCGCAGCGGATAGGACGAGCCGCCTTCGGGCATCGTCACGATCTCGGTCCGTACGAAACTCCCCGGTGGAATGGTATACTGCCGTAGTTTAAAGTGACCGTAGGCGGGCATCGCGTGCGCTTGGACGAGCACGCGATCGATCACGAAGGTTCCCGTCGCACGGCCGCCGCGGGGGCTCGCGTAGAGCGCGAGCGCACGTGAGTTATGCCGGTCGTTATTGACCATGCGAATCGTAACGGATTGCAGCACGCCGTAGTCGCCAGCGAGCGTCTGCCCCTGAACGAGATTGGGAAGTGGGATCTGACCGATCGGCACCTCGAGATTGGGACCCTCGGCATCGTAGCTATAATCGAAGTAAAACTCTGGGATCGAGTAGACGCCGCGCGCATGTGGTCGATCGCCCACGAGCAATGCGGAGGTTGGGATCGGGCCGTCGATGGGATCGGTCGCGTTCTGCGCGACCAAGGTGAGATGAAGCGGCGATCCTTCGATTTCGTGCAGCTGCATCAGGCCACTTGCCGTCGCACGCGCGGGAAGCGGTTGTTCCATGATCGAGATCGTCGTGTTGCCGGGAATTGTGACGACCACGCCCTCATTCTGCGCTTCGCGAACGAGGAAGCGTTGCGTCGAGAGATGGCCGACCTCCATCTCGTTTGTTCCGGGACCGGCGATTCCAGCGATATATTGCACGAGTGCGGGTTGCGAGGATGGGTTCGCGACTTTGAGGACGATGCGACGGTCGGGCTGGCCGCCGGGATTGTAGTGATAGTATAAAAAGCGCTCGGCCTGTTTCGCCGTCACATCGGTCGAGAAGAGGATGCCGTTCTCTTTGAGCGTCTCGGGATAATCGCTTACGAGCAGCGATCGCGGCCGCGTTCGCGGTTGCGCGAAGTTTTCGACGCGCACGTGCGTGGTGGCCGAGGCCGTGAAGAGTCCATCGCCGCTCACGATGATCGGGACGTCGACGGTCGTGATATTGTCGACACGGAGCGGTCGATCGACCGTGACGCTCTCCGGCGACGCAACGATCGAGGTACCGGCGCGCGCGACGACGCGTGCGACGGCCGCATCGATCGCCGCTTCGCGTAAAAATTCCGGC
>JANYGA010000189.1 GCA_025359485.1 Rhodospirillales bacterium
CGATCGCGGGCTCGGCCGCGAAAATATCGCCCTCGCACCCGAAGCGTTCGACGCGCTCGTGCGTCTCGCCAATGGCGACGCGCGCGTGGCGCTGGGCACGCTCGAATTCGCCGCGAGCGCCGCGACCACGGGCGCCGACGGCGTGCGGACGATCGCGCGCGATCTCGTCGCGGATGCGATGCAACGTCGGATCGTCGCGTACGATAAAAAGGGCGACAATCATTACGACGTCATCAGTGCGTTCATCAAATCCGTGCGTGGGAGCGATCCCGATGCCGCGATCTATTGGCTCGCGCGGATGATCGATGCGGGTGAAGATCCGATGTTCATCGCGCGCCGCATCGTCATCCTCGCATCGGAAGATATCGGGCTCGCGGATTCGCGTGGCCTACAAGTCGCGATGGCCGCGCAGCAAGCGGTGCATTTCATCGGCTTTCCCGAGGGCTTTTATCCGCTCGCCCACGCGACGCTCTTTCTCGCGACCGCGCCGAAATCCAATACCGTCGGGCGCACGTACAAGGCCGCACTCGCCGACGTGCAAGAGACGCGCAACGATCCCGTGCCGCTCAATCTGCGCAACGCGCCGACGGGTTTGATGCGCGAGCTCGGTTTCGGCAGCGGCTATCGTTACGCGCACGACGCCTATGCGGATTCGGGGGCGCGCGGCGATCTGCCGCCGAGCGAACGACTCGAAGCGTATCTTCCCGAGAATCTGCGCGAACGCGCGTATTTCGAGCCGAGCGATCAGGGCGCCGAAGCGAAGCTGCGCGCGTGGATCGACGCGCGCCGCGAGACCGCGCGCGAGCGTTCGTAGGCGTCGCTCGCCTCGCGCACGATGCGCGCGATGAGGCCCGCTTGGAAGATCGACCAGTGATCGGCACCGCTCAATACGCTGACGCGCGCGTCGCTGCCGAGATCGTGGAGCGCAGCTGCGAACCTGGCGACCGACGATTCGAGATGGAACGTGTCTTGCGATCCGACGAAGACGTTGAGTTTTCGGGCGAGCTGCGGTCCGAGCGCCGGCCACGAACGGCGCACGATCGCTGTGAGATCGTAACGTGCTTCCCAATACGTCGCGACCGCGGGATCGATCGCTCCCGTTTTGCGATCGAAGAGCGGTCGCGGCTTGTCGTCGGAACCCCGCGGGCTAAAGACGGCATCGAACGAATCGAATTGACCGCCGACGTGTCGACCTTCTTGTGCGACATACCGTTCGAGCGTCGACGTATCGCGACCGTCGACGCGGAAGAACGGGCGATCGTTCCCGCCTGCGTCTCGAAAGAAATTCTCCGGCGGTGACGCGACGAGATCGACACCCGTGAAGTCGTGAAAGTCCAGCGGATCGGGCGCGATCGCCCAAGCTCCGCCGAAGAAATTCGGGTAGGTTAGTTGTAACCAGAGCGCAGACCAGCCGCCCGATGAATGCCCGGCGACGAAACGCGCATCCGGCCGCGAGATGAGACGCTCGCGTGCTTCCAGTGCCGGGACGAAATCATCGATGAGCGCTGCGCCCCACGGTCCGTCGTTTGCGGAATCGACGAATTCGTTATGACCCGATGGATAGGTCGCATCTAAAAAGACGATCACGAACGGGGTCGGCCGCGAATCCGTCGCGGCGCGCCACTGCTCGTACTGGTGGAGCAGCGGTCGAAACGTCGGTCCGAAGGCGTGCACGACGTAGAGCGTGGGGTACCGTCGCTCGGGATGCGTGTCGTATGCCTTTGGCGTCAGGATCTCCGCACGCATCGCGATGTTGCGGTGGAAGAACGTCGATAACGTCGGGCTCGCGATCGAAATGTCGAAGCCCGCCGCCCGCGCGACGGTCGCGGGCGGTAGAACGACGATGACCGCGACCGAGACGAGAACCGTCAAGCGAAATCGAAAATGCAATGCGTGCCTGCAAGCTGGAGCGTGGTAAACTCCGAGGGTGAATGCGGGCCGGAGCTATTTCGATCATGCCGCCACGACGCCGATGCGTCGTGAGGCGATCGACGCGATGTTGCCTCTTTTGGAAGCGGGCGGTTTCAATGCGAGCGCACTCTACGCCGAGGGTCGGGCGGCACGCGCCGCGCTCGACCGGGCACGGACGACCGTCGCGTCGCTCGTTGGTGCGAGACCGCGCGAGATCGTCTTTACGAGCGGCGGATCCGAAGCGGATACGCTCGCGATCGTTGGCACGCTGCGCGCGCGACCGGGCGGCGTTGCGGGCGCGCACGTCGTGACCGCAGCGACCGAACATCACGCCGTCTTGCACGCCGTCGACGCGATGCGCGACGAGGGTGCGCGCGTGACGGTGCTTGGGGTCGATGCGCAGGGTCGCGTCGATCTCGCCGCGTTCGCTGCGGCCCTCGAGCCCGAGACCGTGCTTGCGACGATCATGCTTGCGAACAACGAGATCGGGACGGTCGCCCCGATCGCCGAACTCGCGCGCCTCGCACGCGCGCGCGGCGTTCTCTTCCATTGCGACGCCGTGCAGGCCGCGGGTCGTCTGCCGCTCGACGTCGGCGTGCTCGGCGTCGACCTCCTCTCGCTCTCCGCGCATAAATGCTACGGCCCCAAAGGCGTCGGGGCGCTCTACGTCCGCGCCGGAACGCGGCTTGCGGCCGTCATCCACGGCGGCCCGCAGGAGGCCGGGCTGCGCGCGGGGACCGAGAATGTGGCGGGCATCGTCGGGTTTGCCGCGGCGTTTGCCGCGACCGAGGCCGAACGCGCACGTGAAATGACGCGCCTCGGAGCGCTTCGGGACCGGCTCGAGCGCGACGTTCTCGCCGCGCTCCCGGGCACGGTCGTTCATGCCGTCGCCGCGCCGCGCCTCGAGACGATCGCGAGTCTCGCCTTCGACGGAATCGACGCGATGGAGCTCCTCGTCGTTCTCGATCTTGCGGGCATCTCGGTCTCGACCGGAAGCGCGTGCGCGGCGGGAGCGGCAGAGCGTAGTCACGTGCTCGCGGCGCTCGGTGCGCCCGCGTGGATTCGCCGCGGAACGCTGCGCTTCTCATTGGGAAGGCAGACGAGCGAGCAGGACGTCGAACGCCTGACGCGGATGCTACCAGCTGCCGTGGCGACCGGACGTGTCGGATTCGGGAATTTGGGTACATCTGTGTGCGGCTCGCCACAGAGCCCTTCGGAGGTATACTCGTGAGCTCTTCGACCGAATGGTGGTCGATCTCGTGGTCGGTTGGTGTCGGCGTCATGGCGGTTCTCATCGGCCTCGGCGTTTTGATTTTGTGCATGCGCGCGGGCGCGCTGCTAACACGCATCGGTCGCACGCTCGATGAGGTCGATCGGCAAATCCCCGTCCTTTCCGCGCCGATCGCAACGACGCTCACGCACGTCGGCGGAATCGCCGATACGGCCGATTCAACGCTCGCACGCCTCGGCGTCGCCGTCGGTCAGCTCGAAGGCGTCGCGGCCGGAGCATCGCGGACGGCAAGCACGCTCGGATCGCTCGTTGCGACCGCAGCGTCGGGCTTACGGAAGCCCAAGGGCGATACGCCCGCGTCCGAGACGCGGTAACGCACGATGGCACGACCTTCGGGGACGTTCGTCGCTGGGCTCTTCACGGGCGCGCTCGTCGGGGCATCGATCGCGATGGTGCTCGCGCCCGCAAGCGGCGAAGATATGCGCGACCTCTTACGCGCGAAAGCCCTCGAGGCGGGCGACCGCGCCGCGGCCCTCGCCTCCACGCAATAATGCTTCGGACCTCAAGCGAAAACTAGGAGAACAATGGATATCAAAGTGCACGTCCGCGAATCCGACGACGATGCGTACGTCGTCGAACTCGGCGGCGAGATCGACGTCTACACGTCACCCAAGGTGAAGGACGCGATCACCGAGCTCATCGATCAAGGCCACTACAATCTCGTGATCAATCTCGAGAAAGTACGCTACATCGATTCGACCGGGCTCGGCGTTCTCATCGGCGGTCTCAAGCGCGTTCGCGAACACGGCGGTAGCGTCAATCTCGTTTGCACCAATCCGCAGATCAAGAAAATCTTCGACATCACGGGCCTCGTGAAAATCTTTGGAATCTACGACGATGAAGCGGGCGCGAAGAAGGCCTTGGCGTGAACGCACCCGAGCCGAGCTCCGATCATCTCGGCACCGTCGAGCTCCGCATTCCGAGCAAACCTGAATGGGTTGCCGTTGCGCGTCTCGCGGTAGCGGCGATCGCGAATCGGCTTCCGTTTTCGGTTGAAGAGATCGAAGATCTCAAACTCGCGATCGCCGAGGCGTGCACGATGTGCATCCAACAGGGTCCCGGCAGTCAGACGATCGACATCACGTGTGAAGCGGCGACCGCGCAATTACGCGTCTACGTGCGCGACGGTCGTTATCGCCAGCGCGACGATGCGGGAGCGAAACGCCCGGCGGTCGTCGCGGTCGACGGCGAAGGTCTCGGGATCTTTCTCATTCAGGCCTTGATGGACGATCTCACGTACAGCCTCGATCCTCAGCTCGGTACCGAACTCGTAATGACCAAGCGCGTCGGCGCTTAAGCACCGTGGAATCCTCGCCACGCGCCGACGACGAGCGTTGGGACCGCGCGCGAACGCGCACAGCTTTTGCAAATCTTGCGAAATCACGCGAAGCAGGCGGCGCCGAAAGCGAACGCCACCGCGACGATCTCGTCGTCGCCCACCTCAATCTCGTCCGCTATCTCGCGGTGAAATTCGCCAATCGTGGCGAAGCGCTCGACGATCTCATTCAGGTGGGAACGGTCGGCCTCATCAAAGCGATCGACCGGTTCGATCTCGAACGCGGCGTCGAGTTTACGACCTACGCGACGCCGACGATCGTCGGCGAGATCAAGCGTTATTTCCGCGATAAGGGATGGGCGGTCAAAGTTCCGCGCCGCTTGCAAGAGCTCAATCTCGCGGTCAATCGTGCGATCGAAAAATTGACGGTTAATCTCGGTCATTCACCGACCGTGCGCGAACTCGCCGATCACTTGCACGCATCGGAAGAAGAGATTCTCGAAGCGCAAGAACTCGGGCAGGCGTACAACTTACTCTCACTCGACACCGAAGTAACGGGCGACGGCGACAAGAACGCGCAGACGCTATCGGATTACATCGGGAAGATCGATCCGTCGCTTGCAAATCTGGAAGATCGCGCAAATCTCGAACGCGCCTTTGAAGTGCTCTCGCGCCGCGAGCGAATCATTCTCTTTTTGCGGTTTTACGAATCGATCTCACAGACCGAGATCGCGAAGCGGCTCAACGTCTCGCAGATGCACGTCTCGCGACTGCAACAGAAAGCGCTCGAAAAGTTGCGCGAGGTTCTGCGCGAGAAGTAAGCTTCGACGCTAGGCGTTCGGAAAGCCGCGCCGATCGTCGGCGTCGACGAAGTCGAGCGTCAGCACGATTTCCGGGTGCGCCGCAAGCCACGGATGATCGGCGACGGCTTCGTCGCGGTCGCCATTGTACAGCTTGCGATTCGTCGCAAACTCGTTCCATGCATCGATACTTCCCGGCGTGGCATCGCGGTGAACGATCGTCGCGATCTCGTCATCGGTCGTGGCCTTCGCGACGGCGGCGTCGAGCGTCTCGGTCGTGATGCCGAATCGCTCGAGCATCATGTCGGAAAAGCCCTCCATCCGGTACTCGCCGAGCTTTCCGCCGGGGAGCATAGCGCGGAGCTTATCGATGGTGCGCGGCAAGAAGACGATACCGGCGGTCGTGGCTTTTGCCGAGCGTGGTGGGGCAATCGTTAGATCCAGTGGTTGCATACGCTCTCGCAAACCCGAGCAACCGGGCGCGGGTTCCGACCATCTTGCTAGGTTCGTCCTTGACGCCGCGCCGGGAGACCGTATACTGGGAGGCGTGTCTGCTGTAACCGCCGGGATCATCCTCAACATCCTCGCCCTTCTGGTCTCGGCCGGAATCATCTGGGGCGCCTACGCGGAACAAGCGCGCGCGAACGCCGATCGCGACGCCCGGGTTCGTTAGCGGTCAAACCGGTCGACGAGACCCGTCGTCTGTCGACTTCGCGGCCTCGATCCGGGCGAGGCCTGCGGCGAGGTTAGCGGGAAATCGGGCGGGGTCATGAAATTCTCGAGTCAGGAATTACGACGCTCATTCGTCGATTTTTTTATTTCTAAGGGTCACGCGCACGTGGCGTCGGCGTCGCTGGTTCCCGATGAAATGTCGACCACGCTCTTCACGATTGCGGGCATGGAGCCGTTCGTCCCGGCATTTTTGGGCGACGTACCCGCACCCGCGCCGCGCGCGGTGAGCGTGCAGCGGTGCCTGCGTGTCGCTGGCGCGAAATCCGATATCGAAAACGTCGGCCGTACCGGTCGCCACGGAACCTATCTCGAGATGCTCGGGAACTTTAGTTTCGGCGATTATTACAAGCGCGAAGCGATTCTTTGGGCGTGGGAATATCTCACGCAGATCCTCAAGCTCGACCCCGCGCGACTCTACGTGACGTGCCATACCTCCGACGACGAAGGACAACGACTCTGGGAGACGGAGATCGGCCTCGCGCCCGAGCGCATCACGCGGTTCGATGAAGATAATTTTTGGACGATGGGCCCGACCGGTCCGTGCGGACCGTGTAGCGAGATCTTCTACGATACGGGCGCTGCTTACGCATCGGATGCGGGCGACACGGGGCCCAACCTCGGCAATCGCTACGTCGAAATATGGAATCTCGTCTTCCAGCAATACAATCGCGGCGCCGACGGAAACCTGACCGAACTCGCGCATAAAAATATCGATACGGGTGCGGGCTTCGAGCGGATGCTCGCGGTCGCCAACGGCTATGCGTCGATGTATGAAACCGATCTTTTTACCGATCTCATCACCGCCCAACCCGCCGTCGGAACGACGACGCTCTCCGATGCCGAGCAATTGGTACGGCGCCGTATCATCGCCGACCACGCCCGCGCGGCGACCTTCCTCATCGCAGACGGCGTCTATCCGTCGAATACCGATCGCGGCTACGTCTTGCGGTTTTTGATTCGGCGCGCGATTCGCAACGGCCGACTCTTGGGCTATCCCGCGGGCTTTTTTACGAGGCTCGTGCCCGCCGTCGTGACGTCGCTCGAATCGGGCTATCCCGAACTCCGCGCTGCGAATGCGCGCATCGAAGGGGCGCTCGCCACGGAAGAAGCCGCGTTCGATCGCACGCTCGAACGTGGCAGCGAATTACTCGCAGCGAAGCTCGGCGTCGCACGAAGCGCGGGTGCGAATCTTTCCGGGACGGATGTCTTCACGCTTCACGATACGTTCGGTTTCCCATCAGAGCTCACGCGCGAGATCGCGGGCGAAGCGGGCGTCGAGGTCGATCTCGCGGGCTACGAAAACGCGATGCGCGAGCAACGCGAACGCGCGCGTGCCGATGCGAAGAGCAAACGTGCCGTCGTGAGCGTCGCGGAGATGCCCGCAGTCGTCTCTGAATTTACGGGCTACGAAGGGCTCGTCGATACGGCGACCGTGCGCACGATTCTGCGCGAGGGTGCGACGGTCGATGTTCTCGGCGCCGGGGTGGAAGCGCAGATCGTGCTCGATCGCTCGTCGTTCTACGCCGAAAAAGGCGGCCAGATCGGCGATCGCGGAACGATCGTGCTCGATCGCGACGCGCACGTCGTTTTCGACGTCGTCGATACGCAATTCGCGGGTGACGCGATCGCGCATCGCGGGACGCTGCGGTCGGGTGAGGTCCGCGTCGGCGATGTCGTCACCACGTCGGTCGATGGCGCGTGGCGCGAAGAGATTCGGCGCCATCATACGAGCGCGCATCTCTTGCAACGCGCGCTCAAAGATATTCTGGGGAACGATGTCGTGCAGGCCGGCTCGTGGGTGGGCATCGATCGGATGCGCTTCGATTTCCGTTTCGCGGGCGGTGCGCTTTCGAACGAGCAGAAGCGCGCGGTCGTCGCACGCGTCAACGAACTCATCCGCGACGATCACCACGCGGTCTTGCAGGTCATGAGCGCGGCAGAAGCCTCGAAATCCGGCGCGATCTCGATGGCCGGTGAAAAATACGGCGACCGCGTGCGCGTCATCGCATTCGGTCCGTCGGTAGAATATTGCGGCGGAACGCACGCGCACACCACGGGCGAGCTCGGCATGTTCCTCATCGTCTCCGAGTCGTCGATCGGAAGCGGTATTCGTCGGATCGAGGCCGTCGTTTCGAAAGCGGCGGAACGCTACGCGCTCGAACAACAGGATCTCGTCGGATCGCTCGCCGATTCGCTGTCGGCGAAGCCGGCCGAACTCGGCGAACGCGTCGAACGATTACAGAGCGACGTGCGCGATATGCAGAAAGCGATGGAGACGCTTAAGGCGCGACTTGCATCGGCCGATGCCTCCACGTACGTCGAGGCCGCAGAGACGCACGGCGCGACGCGTTTGGTCGCGACGATCGTTCCCGAAGCGGGACCCGATGCGCTCAAAGTGCTCGCAGCGGCGATCCGCCAAAAGCTCGGCGCGGGTGTGGTCGCACTCGCGGGCGTCGATGGCGACAACGTTTCGCTCCTCGTATCGGCGAGCGACGACGCGGTAAAGGCCGGCGTGCATGCGGGCAATCTCTTGAAAGCGGCGGCAAGTTTCGTCGGCGGACGCGGCGGCGGCCAAGCCGCGCACGCGCAAGGCGGCGGTAAGAATCCCGCAGGCGCGACGGCGGCGCTCGATGCGATCCGTCAAGCACTGAACTCGTGAACGTTCGCGCGGGGGTCGCGCTCGTGGCGATCTTCGCCATGAGTCTCGCCGCTCCGTCGCTCGCCGCTCCGCGCGGACCGATTCGTACGATCGAAGTAGCGCCGCCGAATGCCGCGTACGTCACGGCGCATTATCTCGCGGCACTCGCGAGACTCAAACGGCCGCAAAGCGTCTCGTTCGAATACTCACTCGCACAACTCGGCTTACATACGATGGAGCAACTGCATCGCGTCTATCGTAGCGGCCGAAACGAACGCGACGAGATGCTCGCGATCGATGGGGTCAAGCTCAAAGCGCCGGCCGTCCGCGTCATCACGGGACACAATCCGCACTACGATATCGCGGTCGTCACGCCTCGGCCCGATACGTATCGGTTCGTTCCGATCGGCGTCCGCAAAGCACCCGGCGGCGGCTTCATCTACATCTTCCATCTCGAACCGCACGCGCCGCGAGCATTCGCCGTCACGGCGATAGAACTCGACGGCCGCACGTTTTTGCCGGCTCTCGTGAAATTCGTAACCTCGGCCAACGGCGCGCACGGATCGGGCATGTTGCGTTATAGCGGCATCGATGGATATTGGGTCGTGCGCGAAGCTGCGATCTCGGCGACGCTTCGCAACGGGAAATCGGCACGCGAACACATCGCCTGGTCGAAGTACCGCTTTCCAACGACTTTGCCGCGCGACACGTTCCGCGTGCCGCATCCGCAAGCGTCGGCAACGCTCGTGCCGGGGGCGCTAGCGATTCCGGGCGACGCGAGTGCCGCGACCCCGATCGCGATACCGATCCCGAAATAGCTCGCGTGTATGAATTCGTCTTCGAGCTGGAGATGACGGGCTAACATCCACTCGCTTAACGCACTCGTGGCGCTCTCACAGCGTGCAAGGCTCTGCGTTTCTTCAGAAGTACGAAATCGAGCGATACTATGACGCTGCATATTCGGTGGAGTGGCCCGGTGGCTGGGAACCGATCATCTCATAAACGGCCGCAACCTTGGGTTGCGGCCGAATCGCTTTCGTCCAGGCTTCTTTCGAATTATCCGTAGACCGTCTCGACGGTGTCGACGGCTGAGCCGATCATCTTCGTCGCAGCGAGCGTCCGCGATGCGCTGTGCGCCTCGACCGCGCTTGCGACCGTGCGGCTCGCGCGATCGAAATCGAAGGCAGCGGCAGCGCCGCCATGGCGAGCCTCGACCTTCGGTCGTGCCGCGTTCCACTGCAGTTGTAAGAAGTGTGCGTCGCGCTGCGCTCGCGCCCAGTCGCTACCGCGCACGTCGAGGGCGATGGAGCGGCCGAGGTAGTCGAGATAGTGAATGCCCGACGGCACGGTGTCGCCTGCGATTTTAAAAAGCGGTGCGAGCGTACTCGTAACTTCATTGGAATCACGCGTGAGCATTTTGCCGGAAGCGAGATCGCGCTTTAATGTCGCAATCCTACCGTCGACGGCGACGACTTGCGTCAGCGTCGCGCCATTTTGACGGAGCGTGGCGCGAACGCTCGGCCACAACGACACGGCTTTACGGGCGTTCTTCGCAGTCATCGATGACGTCGTTTCGCCTTCTGCGATCGCTTCGGTTGCATCTTCGACGACGAGCAACGCCGCAAGGTCGCCGCGTGCGTCGTTGACTTCGTGCGATATCCGATGTCTCGGCGCATCTTCACGCATCGCATTTTGCGACGCCGCATCGTTCGGTGTTGCGTGACGTGAGGAAGCCGCTTGCGCGGGTAAACCGCCGTAGGCGACGACGAATGAGAGAGCGGCCACGGCTGTCGCCCGAACCGCGGTTGGGGACGGTGCCTTCTTGGAATATGTCATAGTCGAATGATAGGGCGGCGAGATGTACGGATCATGAACGGCCACGCGCGTCGGTGCCGACGAAAGAAGCATCGGTATCGATCGTCGGCAAGGAGCACGTCGTGCGAATTTTAATCGTCGAAGATGACGCGGATCTCGCCGCCGTCGTTCGGCGTGGCCTCGAAGAATCGGGCCATGTCGTCGACGTCGAATCCGATGGTGTAACGGGAGAATCGACGGCCGCTTCGGGAACGTACGACGCGTTGCTCCTCGATGTGGCATTGCCCAAACGCGATGGCCTCGCGGTGGCACGCGGGCTGCGCGCGACGAGCGTGACGACGCCGATTCTCATGCTCACGGCTCGCGATTCCGTTGAAGATGTCGTTGCGGGGATTGCGGCCGGCGCGGACGATTATTTGCGCAAACCGTTTGCCTTCGCCGAACTCGAAGCACGCTTACATGCGATCGCGCGACGGCGTGTTTCCGAGCCGCAACTCGATGTCTTACGCAACGGCGCACTCGCGCTCGATCTTGGAGCGCGCGTCGCGCGTTTCGCGAACGAGCCGATCGCCTTCACCGCGCGGGAGCTCGCCTTTCTCGAAGTGTTCATGCGCAATCCGGGCCGAACGTTGACGCGTCCCGTGCTCGAAAACGCACTGTGGGATCGCGATCGCGATACGACATCGAATCTCGTCGACGTGTACGTCGGACGGTTACGCGCGAAACTCGCGCGCGCCGGGGAGCGCTCGATGTTGGAAACCGTGCGCGGCATCGGATACCGGTTGCGTGCCGATGCGCCAGCCTAAAAGCCTTGGCGGGCGGCTCGCGCTCTTCTACGTTTCGGCGCTCGTCGTCGGCCTCGTGATCTTCGCCGGCTTCGCGCTGGTAACGATCGATCGCGTTCAGCGCGCGAGCACCGATTCGGCGCTTGCGAGTGCGGCCGCGGCGGCGGCGAGCGTGGTGTTGCCGGAAGCTGACGCGGCCGGCCTCGACGTCGAGGATGTCAGCGCGTTCCGACGCGTCCTCGGCGCGCGTCTCAACGGTGCGCTCTTCGATGCGCGCGGTCGCGTGAAATTCTCGACGACCACCGATCTTCCCGATACGATCGCTACGCTTGGAGCGTCGGAAAACGCCGTGATACGAGACGTCGAAACCGACGGTACGAAATCGCGCGCGGTCGTCGCGCGTGTGTCGCGAGACCGCGGAAATTTCGGGACGATCGTGCTCTGGCGTCCGGTCGCCGACTTCGGCGACGTCGATCGCCGCGTCGCGCTCGGCTTCGCGGTTGCGATCCCGCCTCTCGCACTCGTCGCACTCGTCGTCGGACGCCGCCTCGCGCGGCGCGCGTTGAAGCCGTTGCGCGCGCTTTCGGAATTGATCGCCGAAATCGAGGCGGTCGATCTGAGTCGCCGACTCCGTCATGCCGACGACGACGAACTCGGAGCGCTCTGTGCGACCTTCGACCGAATGCTCGAACGCCTCGAAAACGCATTCCTTCGGCAACGCCGTTTCGCGGGTGACGTCGCGCACGAACTACGCACCCCCCTCGCGGTCGTGATTGCCGAAATCGACGTCGTCCGACGGAAATCTCGCGGTTCGGCCGACTACGAGCGCGTCCTCGATACGGTGCGCGAGAAGGCCCTCGCACTCGATCGACTCACGACGGATCTGCTCGCATCCTATCGCGACGATTCGCCGCTGAAGCTCGAAACGTTTCGCCTTCGCGACGCCGTCGCTGCTGCCGTCGCCGCCATCGTGCCACTGGTCGCGGCGCAGCGTATTCGCGTTGCCATCGAGGAAAATGGCGACGCCGCGATCGTTGCCGATCGCTCCGATGTTGTGCGCGCCTTGCTCGCGATCTTCGATAACGCACGAAAGTATGGAAGCAGCGATGGTGCGGTCGTGGCGACCGTCGATGCGACCGCAAGTGACGCTCGCGTAACGATTCGTGATGCTGGCCCTGGGTTTTCGCCCGAGGCGCTACAACGAGCGACGGATCGTTTTTGGCGCGACAAAGATGCGCGCATCGTCGATGGCTCGGGCCTCGGACTCGCGCTCGCGCGCGCCGTTGTCGAACGGAGCGGCGGCTTGATCTCGCTCGGCAATGGGGATAGCAACGCGAGCGGAGGCGTCGTGACGCTTTCGTTTCCTCGAGCCGATGTCGAATCGTCATTCAGACGACGACCTTAGAGTTGGGTGAGCCGCCATCGGTACACGGTGACCCGCCCGGCACGATGCCGCGGGCATCGGGATCGCTTCAGTCTGTACGGCTCGGGCTCGCTGCACGTGATGCAACGTATTCGCGAAGTGGTCATCGATCTCGAATCGGCGGCAGCGCCGCCGCTACGACCCTCGCTCACGGCCTTTCTCCGCCGCATCGACGACGTGGTCGATGCTTTCGCCGCCACCGCGAGGCCGAAGCGCGCATCGGGCGAACGCTAGCCGCCGCAAATGGAGACCTATCAAACCAGCGCCGAACTCGTCGTCGCGTTGCTCGCGGCGGCCGTCGTGGTTGGCGCGATCGCGGGGAAGCTGCGCGTCCCCTATGCCGTCGCGCTCTTGCTCGTGACGTTGCCGCTGCGCACGCCGGCCGCAACGATCTTCGCACCATCGTTGCTCACGGTGCTCTTGCCCGCGCTGATCTTCGAGGCGGCATGGCATCTCGATCTCGCGCACCTGCGACGCTACTGGAGACCGATCGCGTTTCTCGCCGCTCCCGGCGTCGCGATCACGGCACTTACCGTCGCCGTCGTCCTCTCGCTCGTCCACGCGCTGCCGTTCACGCAGGCGTTGCTTCTCGGCGCGATCGTTTCGGCGACCGATCCGATCGCCGTTACCGCGGCCTTCAAAGAAATCTCGGCCCCCGACGAACTCAGCACGATCGTCGAGGGCGAATCGCTCTGCAACGACGGCATCGCGGCCGTCCTCTACAGTGCGGTCGTCGGCGTGCTCGTCGTGCAGCATCCCGACACCACGAGCATCGCGCTGCGGGCGGCGGGCGGGAGCATCGCGGGCGTCGTCATCGGTCTCGTGGCGGCGGCGATCGTGGCGTTCGGCATGCGAACCGTTCGCGACGCGCCGCTGCAGATCTGCGCGAGTCTCGTTGCGGCATTTGCGGCCTACCTCGCTGCCGATCGCTTCGGCGCTTCGGGCATCTTTGCAGCGCTCGTCGTCGGCGTTGCGTTACGCGCGTTTCCCGGCTTCCCGAGCGATGAGGAAACGACGCTCGAAATCGATCGATTTTGGGGAGCGCTCGCGTTTATCGCAAACTCACTCGTCTTCTTACTCCTGGGCTTGCGAATCGAATTCGGACGGATCTTTCACGAACCGGTTCTCGCACTCGTGACCATCGCGGCGGTCCTATTGTCGCGCGCGGTGCTCGCGTACGGCGCATTGCCGTTGCTCGGTATCACGCAACGCGGCTGGCGCGGCATCGTTTTTCTCTCGGGGATGCGCGGAGCGCTCTCGCTCGCGCTCGCTCTTACGATCCCAACATCCGTGCCGTTTCGAGCCGAGGTGATCGATGCGGTATTCGCCGTTGTCGCATTCACGCTCGTCGTGCAGGGCCTCACGATCGGACCCGTGTTGCGGCGACTGCGGCTCTAAACTCCTCAACGAATCTACAACGCTTGCGTCGTGACGTCGGCGCGCATCGCACCGAGGTGCGCGTTCACGCATTCGTCGATGACGACCAGTCGCCCGGCCACGCGCTCGACGCGTGCGTACGCCGCATTCTCGACCCGCATCATCCAGAAATCGTCGAGCGAGCGGTCGTGCATGTCGACGAGCGCGCAACGGACGACGGCATCGTGCGTGAGGACGAGCGTATCTTCATCGCGGGTCGCGAGATCGCGCGCGAACGAGCGCCAACGCGCGAGGACGCCCGCGAGCGTTTCGCCGCCATCGAAACTCGCGTGCACGGGGTCTTCGCGCCACATGCGGTAGCGCGCGGGATCGTTTGCGGCGAGTTCGTCGCGATAGCGGCCGTCCCACGTGCCGTGCGCGATTTCGATGAGGCGATCGTCGGCCTCGATCGGAAGCCCGAGTCGGCTCGCGGTAAAGCGCGCCGTGGCGTGACAGCGTAAGAGCGGCGATGAGACGATGCGCGTCGGGATCGCTTCACCGGCCCCAAGTTTGCGCGCGAAGTCTTCCGCGAGTGCGAAGCCTTGCCGGACACCGCGCGCGGAGAGCGCCGATTCCATGCGGCCTTGATAGCGGCCGGCGAGATTCCACGTCGTCTCGCCGTGGCGTGCGATCCAAATCGTCGACGGGCGCGCCATCAAACGTCGATCGCTCGTACGATGCGGATGCCCGCAATCTCGCGCACGCGCGCGATTACGTCGTCGTCCGCGCGGCGATCGGTCGATAGAAACATGATCGCATCGCCGCCGGCATCTTGACGCGAGACTTGCATCGTCGAGATATTGATGTGCGCTTCGCCCATGATCGTGCCGACTTGACCGATCATGCCGGGCACGTCGGTGTGTCGCGTGAAGAGCATCGAACCCGCGGGAATCGCGTCGATCTCGAAGCCGTCGACGGCGACGATGCGTGGGCTACCGAGCGCAGCCGTCCCGACGATCGAAGTTTCGCCACCGACGAGCCGTAGCGTTGCGGCGAACGCACTCGCCGTCGGGCGATCGTCACCACGGACTTCGACGCTCACGCCGAGTTCGGCTGCGATACTACGGGCATTAACGATCGAGACGCGACGATTGGTCGTCGTCTGCAGGAGCCCCGTCAGAAACGCCGTCGTGACGGGCTCCGCATCGAGCGGCGCGATACGGCCTTCCATGACGAGCGTGAATGGCGGCAGTGCGCTCGGCTGCGCGAGTTGCGGATAGATTTTGCCGATGCGGTACGCGAGATCGACGAACGGGCGCAAGAGATCGGCTTCGGGGCCATCGGCGATCGGCGCGTTGACGGCTGCGGAAGCTGGACCGCCCAGCAGAACGCTCGCGACGTCGTGGGCGAGTTCGATTGCGATGCGCTCGAGCGCTTCGGCAGTCGAACCGCCGAGATGCGGCGTCGCGATGACGCGTGGGTGGCGATGGAGTGCGGCACCCGTGCCGTCTTTCGGTGGCGGTTCCTCGGCGACGACGTCGATCGCAGCGGATGCGAGTTGCCGTGCATCGAGGGCGGCGAGGAGCGATGCTTCATCGATCACACCGCCGCGTGCGCAATTGATGAGCAGCGCGTGCGACTGCATGAGCGCGAGTTCGCGCGCGGCGACGAGGCCGACCGTTTGACGCGAGAGGGGGACGTGCAACGTGACGATATCGGCGCGCGCGAGCAGCTCGTCGAGCGGAACGAGTTCGGCGCCCAGTGCCTCCGCGCGCGCGCGAGAGATGAACGGATCGCTCGCGAGCAATTTCATGCCGAACGCCGTCGCACGTAAGGCGACGCCTCCGCCGATGCGGCCGAGGCCCACGATGCCCAAAGTCTTGCCGTGGAGTTCGGTTCCGATAAAGGGCTTGCGTTCCCAGCGCCCCGCGCGAATGGACGCGACGGCGGCGGGCGTGTGCCGCGCGAGGGAGAGCATGAGCGCGAAGGTCTGCTCGATTGCGGCGAGCGTGTTGGCCCCGGGCGTATTGAGGACGACGATGCCCGCATCGGTTGCGGCGAGAACGTCGATCGCATCGACGCCGACGCCCGCGCGTGCCACGACCGATAATTTGGGACTGAACGATAGCAGTTCGCGATCGACGCGCGTCTCCGAACGCACGATGAGTCCGTCAGCCTGAGCGAGCGACGAACGCAGCGCATCCGAGCCTTCGCCAACGACGGATACGACGGTGATCCCGGCCTCGCGTAAGACCGCGATTCCGGTTTCGGAGAATGGCTCGGCAATGACGACGGTCGTGTTCGAGAGGCGGGTCGGATTCACGAGGCTAACCTCGCGCGACGAATGCGGCGTGGCACGGATGGAGACTCACTTTCCGGATGGCTCGCTTTCGCGGCGCCGCTCGCATTGTATATCGCGACGCTGAGCCCTGGCGTGGACTTCTGGGACATCGGCGAGATGCAGACGGTTCCGTATCTGCTCGGGATCGCACATCCGACGGGATTTCCGCTCGCGATCTTGCTCGGCTGGGCCTTCACACACGCGATCCCGTTCGGCGATCCGGCGTGGCGGATGTCGCTTATGTGCGCCATCGCCGTTGCGATTGCGGCGCGAGCGCTCCACGCGATCGTCGTCTCACTCACGAACGACGTGCGGGTCGGCGTTGCGAGCGCGCTCGCATTTGCGGTCGGAGCGGTCGTGTGGACGCACGCGGTTCGTGCCGAAGTCCACGACCTCGCCCTCGCCGCAATCGCGCTCGCGCTCGCAACGGCAGTTCGCGCGGGACACAGGCGCGATCCGCGTCTCCTGGTTCGCACCGCGCTGGCTCTCGGCGCGGCGCTCGCGATCCATCCGATCGCCGTGCTCGCCCTCCCATGCGCGATCGTCTTCGCATGGCCCGCGATCGTAGCCGCGCGTTTGCGTGGATGCGCGCTCGCGATCGCGAGCTTCCTCGCGCCGCTCGGGCTCTATCTCTACGTTCCGTTTCGCAGCGCATACCTGGAGTCGCATGGCGGCGATCCCGGGCGCGATCTCGGCATCGTCGGGAGCGCGATTTTCGATAACGGGGCGCCGTCGACGCCGACGGCATTCTGGCGCTATATCTCCGGTGCCGATTTCTCGCCGCTTCACGCCTTCGCACGCGCGGCGAGCACCGATGGCGTCGCGCGCGCGCTGCGTTTCGCGCACGACGTCACATACCGCAACGACGGCTACGTGATGCTCGCTTTTGCGTCGATCGGATTCGGCGTGCTCGTCGTGCAACGTCCGCGCCTGGCAATCGGGTTCGCAACGCTCGCACTTGGGAGCGCCGCATTCGTTGCGAATTACGCGGCGGAATCCGATACCGCGCGGTACGCCTTACCCGCACTCTGGGCGATCGGCATTTGCGCGGGCGTCGGCGTCTCATGGCTCGTCCGTGCGCTCGTGAGCGACGCACACCGTGTCGCGCCGTATGCCTCGGCGCTTGCGGCCGTGGCGCTCGCACTCGCGGTCATACCCGGCATCGCGGGCGTCGCGCGCGACGTCGGCGATTCGACGCGGACCGAAGACGCGCGCGAGCTCGGACGTGAAGTCGCGCGACGCACCGCCAACGGATCGCTCGTCATCTCGACGTGGAATTTCGCAACGCCGCTCGCGTATGAAATCTACGTCGCGCATTCCCTGGGGACGCGGCGACTCGCGTGCGGCTGGCCGCATGACTTTGCCGGTATGTATCCGGGTTGGCAGGCGCGTTTTCCGCACATCTATTTCGTATTGGCCCGCGCGTACGACGTCGCGCCGTTCGCCAAGGCTCTTTACGTCTCGAAGAAGTGGCAACTCTCGGAACTTCGGTCGTGAACCAAACGCTGCGCCATGCGACCATCCTCGGATCCGTCGCTTTCGCAGTCTATCTTATGGCGCTTCCGCCTTCATTCGCATTTTGGGATACGGGCGAATTGCAAACCGTCGCCATCATTCTGGGCATCGCACATCCGCCCGCGTGTCCGGCCTTCATTCTCCTCGGCTGGCTCGTAGCGCATATCGTTCCTTTCGGTGAAGCTGCATGGCGCATCAATCTCATGTGCGCGGCCGCGGTTGCCATTGCGGTCGGCGCGCTCTATGCCGTCGCGCGCCGTTTCGATGTGCCGCCGGTCGTCGCGGCGATCTGCACGCTCGGCTTTGCCTTTGCGAACGTCACGCTTCACGATGCGACGCGCGCGGAAATTCAAGATCTTTCGCTCCTCTTTCGCACGCTCGCGCTCTTCTTCGCGATTCGCTATTACGACGCTGGTTCGCCGCGCGCGCTCTTTGCAGCCGCGCTCGTCACGGGGCTTGCCGCCGCGACGCACGGCATCGCGCTTTTGCTCGTCCCGGCGCTCGCGATCGTCGTTCTCGCGCGACCCGAAGGTCGCACGTTTCGTAGCTTAGCGCTCGTCGTTGCGGGCGTCGCGCTCGGGCTCGTGCCCTATGCGTACCTTCCGCTGCGCAGTGCGTATGTGACGGCGCACGCGCTCGACCCCACGAGCGTACTCGGGCTTGCCGCGGGCGCATCCGCATTTTGGGACTACGATCATCCCGCAACGTTCGCGAATTTCGTTCGTGTCCTCACAGCGGCCGACTTCAACGTCCACAGCGGCTTCGTGGGATTTTTCGATATCGCGCGCTATCCCGGCTTTGCGAACGCGTTCGATTCGCGCGCGGGCGCGGCGTATGGGCCGCCGTGCGCGGCGCTCGCCGCGGTCGGATTCGCACTCGCACTCTGGTCGCGAGCGCCCGTCGCGGTCGCGCTCGTCGTTGCCGCGCTCGCACCCGTGCCGTACACGGAATCGTATACGGAATTGCAAGATCCCGATCGCTATTATCTCTTCCCGCTATGGTGCGCGGCCATCGCGATCGGTATCGCCTACGATCGCATTGCGGTGCTCCTTCTCGCGCAGCCGCGGAGTATCGCGCGTGTGATGATGGCGGTCGCGCTTGTCGTCACGTTCGTCGTGGCCGCGCCCAAGCGGCTCGAGATCTTCGCCCAACGCGACGATCGCGGCGCCTCGGACTACGTTGCCGAAGTCAAAGCGCTCGTGCCCGATGGTGCGATCGTCCTCGCGGAATGGGCGTACGCGACGCCGCTTGCGTACGCGGCCTACGTTAACCGCGAATTCGGGACGCGCATCGTGGTCGCGGCTTCACCCGAGCAATACGTGACGTCGTACGACCGTTGGTTACGCGCGCGACGCATCTTCATCGTCTCGTTCGACGACGCGCTCGTGCTTCCAGGGTACCGGTGCACGGCGCTCAAACGTTTGCCGTACGCCGTGTATAGTGTAACGTCGGATCGCACGCATTCGTGAAACGCCTCGAAGGTATCGCCTTCGGGCTTTTCGCCGTGCTCGCAATCCTGGTCGCGGGCGGCTTCAAGCAGACACCGTACAATAATTTCGTGCTCTTGGCCGACGCGTTTCGACACGGGCGAACGTTTATCGATTGGCCCGGTGCCTATATCGACGCGCTGCGGTATCACGGCCGCTATTACGTTATCGAAGCACCGTTTCCGGCGGTGCTCTTACTGCCCGCACTCGCCATTTGGGGAACCGCCACGAACCAAACGGCACTCGCCGCGCTGTTGGGCGGCGTGGCGACGTTTGCCGCCTATGAGATCGCGCGCATGCTCGATGTGCCGCGTCGAACGTCGGCATTTTTAGTGGCGTTTCTCTTACTCGGGACGGACCTCTTTTGGTGCGCGATGCTCGGCGACGTTTGGTTTATGGCGCACGTCGCGGCGGCTGCGATGACGCTGCTCGCGATTCGTGAAGTGCTCGGTAAACGTCGCGGCGCGCTCGTCGCACTCTACGCCGCCGCTGCGGTCGAATCGCGTTTTACGATGGTGCTGGTCGTGCCCGTGTATGCGGCGATGCTATGGTGGGGAACGAGGGCCGATGCGTCGCTCGCACGCGAACGATCGCCGCGCGCGCACCTGCGCAATCTCATCGCGTATGCAACGACGCTCGTGCCATTCGTCGCGCTGTGGATCGGATACAACGAAGCGCGCTGGGGCGTGCCCTACGATATCGGCTACACCGCCTGGTATCATCAGGATTCCGCGGGGGAACCGACGGGCTCGCCGTTTCGATTGAGCTATATCCCCTACGAACTCAACTCGTTTTTCGTTCGGCTCCCGGATTTTAAACCGACCTATCCGTACGTCGTCCCCACACTCAACGGATTCGCACTCACGTGGAGCTCGCCCGCACTCGTGCTCGCGCTCTTCGCGCGCGGATCGATGCGCTTGCGCATCGCGATGTGGACGGCGGTGGCGCTTTGCTTCGTGCCCAACGTGGTCTACTACGTCAACGGCTACGCGCAGTTCGGGATGCGACACGCACTGGATTTCGAGCCGTTTCTTTTCGTGCTCGTCGCGCTTGCATGTCGCGAGGGCGTCGGTCGGATCGGCATCGCGCTGTGCGGTTACTCCATGCTCGTGGGTGCGTGGGGGTGTTGGTATTGGAGAACCTTCGTCCGCACGTGAGGCAATAGTTCGTTGCTATAGTTTCGCAAGGACGCAAGCGAGCGGTCCGATGTTTGGAACGTGGGAGCCTGGGTTATAACGACCGTACCTTAAAAGGAGGGCCCCATGCAAGATCGTCCCGTCGTCGTGCAAAACGGCAATAACACTGGAATTTTAGCTGTCGTCGCCATCGTCGTGATCATCGCGATCGCGCTCTTCGTTTGGCAGCCTTGGAACACCACGTCTGGCCCGAAGTCGCCGACGACCATCATCAATCAGGCACCCGCAGGCGCGGGCGCAGGCGGCGCGGCCGGCGGTTCGTCGAGCACGACGACCACCAAGTAATCCTCCTCACTCACTCACGCGAAAAAGCCGACGCTCGTGCGTCGGTTTTTTTATGTGTTGCGCGCTCGCTCGGTCGTCGCGAGAATGGGTATACTCGAGCGTACCGTGGCCACATCAACCGTCAAGCCGCTAGCAACCTACGCGAAGAAGCGCGACTTTTCGCAGACGCCCGAGCCCTCGGATGCCTCGGCGCGAACGAAGCCTGCACGTGGAACGAAGCTGCGCTTCGTCGTGCAGATGCATCGTGCGTCGCGCTTGCACTACGATTTTCGCCTCGAAGCCGATGGCGTGCTCAAATCGTGGGCCGTTCCCAAAGGCCCGTCGTTCGATCCCGCGCAGAAGCGACTCGCGATGGCGGTGGAGGATCACCCGCTAGATTACCGCGATTTCGAAGGCACGATTCCCGCGGGCAATTATGGTGCCGGTGCGGTAATCGTGTGGGATCGCGGGACGTATCGGCTCACGGAAGGCGACGAGCTCACGGCGCAAATCGCGCGCGGTTCGGTGAAGATCGAACTCTTCGGCAAGAAACTTCATGGGAAGTTTGCGTTCGTCCATATCAAAGGTCGCGACGCCGAGCCCAACGCGTGGTTGCTCATCAAAGAGCGCGACGACGCGGTCGACCCATCGTGGCGGATCGAAGATCATGCGACGTCCGTAAAATCGTCGAAGACGCTCGCCGATATCGCAGCCGACCCCAAAGCGAAAACGTGGATATCTTCGGGCCCCGCCGCCGAGGCCGCAGCACATCGGAAGTCGCCGCGCGCGCACCATCGTGAGCCCGTGCCGACGATCGTTTCGCCGATGCTCGCAACCGCCATCGACGCCCCTTTCGACGATCCGGCTTGGCTCTTCGAGCTCAAGTGGGACGGCTATCGCGCGCTCGTGCGGATCGACGAGCACGGCGAGGTCACGATCGCGTCTCGCAACGGCAACGATTTTACGACGAAGTTTGCCGAACTCGGCGCGCTTGCCGATGCGTTTTCGGAGCGTCCACTCGTGGTCGACGGCGAGATCGTCGTGCTCGATAAAGGGGGCCGACCGTCGTTCGGCGCGCTGCAAGAACGCGTCGATCGCTTCGGTCGAACGGCACCGAGCAAAGCGCCCGTGACTTTTGCCGTGTTCGACGTGCTCTACGGAAACGGACGCGATCTCCGCTCGGAACCGCTCGAGAAACGCAAAGCGATTCTCGAAAAACTCTTGACGGGCAACGGTCCCGTGATGCTGAGCAAACACGTGGTCGGCGATGGGAAGGCACTTTTCGATCTCGCAAAGACGCAAGGCCTCGAAGGCGTCGTCGGCAAGAAGATCGACTCGTCGTACGTCGAGCGTCGGTCGCGCGATTGGGTGAAGATCAAAGCGCAGCAACGCGCGGAAGTCGTGATCGGCGGATGGACCGAAGGGCGCGGGAGTCGCAAGCATTTCGGCGCGTTGCTCGCGGGCGTCTATGAGGGCGACGTGTTGCGCTACGCGGGTTCGATCGGCACGGGCTTCGACGGCAAGCGCCTCGCCGCGATCGCACGCGAGCTCGCGCCGCTCGAACGATCGACGTCTCCGTTTTCAGACGAACCGAAGACGGCGACACCCGCGCACTACATCGAACCGACGCTCGTTGCGGAAGTGACGTTTACCGAGTGGACGCGCGACGGATCGTTGCGGCATCCCGTGTTCGTCGCGATGCGCGTTGATAAGGACGCGCGTGACGTGGTGCGCGAGCGACCGATCCACGCGAGCGATCGCACGTGACGGCGGCGGCAAAAGAGTTCGTGACGATCGACGGCCGCGAACTCGCGCTTTCCAATCGCGAGAAAGTACTCTTTCCCCGTGACGGCTACACGAAGGGCGACCTTGTGGCGTACTATCGCGCGGTCGCGGGTGCGATGGTGCCGCACTTACGCGGCCGGCCGCTCACGCTCGAGCGTTTTCCCAACGGCATCGACGGCACGACGTTCTTTGAGAAAAATGCCTCCGCGCATCTGCCGCCGTGGGTCGCGACGACGACCGTGGATTCACACGGTGGCAAACGCGATCGCGTGCGCTTCGTGATGTGCGACGACGAAGCGACGCTCGTTTACGTCGCAAACCTCGCCGCGATCGTGCTCCATGTCTGGACCTCGCACGAACCCGATCTCGACGTGCCGGAGTTTCTCTTCTTCGATCTCGATCCGTTTAACGGCTGTACCATCGACACGCTCGCGAAGGTGGCGCTCGGGCTCCGCGAGACCCTCGCCGAGATCGGCCTCGTTCCCGCGATCAAATCTTCGGGTGGGAGTGGCTTGCACGTGGCGATTCCGCTGGTGCCGACGTACACGTACGACATCGCGCGCGGTTTTGCCGAGATGGTCGCGAGGCGGGTTCACGAGCGGCTGCCGAAGCTCACGACGCTCGAGCGCATGACCGCAAAACGCCCGGTCGCGACGGTTTATTTAGATTACGTCCAGGTGGGCCGCGGCAAGACGTTCGTCGCGCCGTACAGCGTCCGCGCGCGCGACGGCCGCG
>JANYGA010000228.1 GCA_025359485.1 Rhodospirillales bacterium
GATCTCGCTCGAACTCGGCGGCAAATCGCCGAATATCGTTTTCGCCGATGCGGATTTTGCGACCGCGATCGATTACGCGCTCTTCGGTATCTTTGCAAATGCGGGACAAGTGTGTTCGGCGGGCTCGCGATTGCTCGTGCAGGCGTCGATCGCCGAAAAGTTTACGACCGAACTGATTCGGCGCGCGAACGACATCGTCGTCGGCGATGGATTCGGTGAGGGCGTCGAGATGGGTCCGCTCGTGAGTCGTCAGCAACGCGATCGCGTCGAAGCGTACATCGCCATCGGCAAAGCCGAGGGAGCGACGCTTGCGTGCGGCGGCACGCGAGTCACGAATGCGTCAGCGCAGGAGGGCGGATATTACATCGCGCCCACGATCTTCACGGATGTGACGCCCGACATGCGGATCGTGCGCGAAGAGATCTTCGGCCCCGTGCTCGTCGTCCAGCGTTTCGAGGATGAAGCCGAAGCCATCAACATGGCAAACGACTCCGTGTACGGTCTCGCGGGCGCCGTTTTTACGACCGACGGCGCCCGCGCGCATCGCGTCGTTCGCAAGTTGCGCGCGGGCATCACGTGGATCAATGCGTATCACCCGACGTACAACGAGGCGCCGTGGGGTGGTTATAAACAGTCGGGCATCGGCCGCGAACTCGGGACGTACGGCTACGATGCCTACACCGAGGTAAAGCAGATCAATGTCAATCTCGCGGTGGAACCGAGCGGTTGGTTCTCGGGTGTCAGCGGGGCTTAACTACGAGAAGAAGGGCGAGATGGTCGCGGGCCACGAACCTCCCGCCCACGGCGCGGTTTTACCGCGTCATTTTCGTACGAGCGTGTAGGTTCCACGGGACGGCGTCCCAGGAGTGATTCGTGAACGACAAAGAGCTGGTGCTCACCGCCGAGGGTCTGACGAAGCTCGAGGAAGAGCTCGACGAACTCAAGACCGTCCATCGTCGCGATGTGAACGAGCGCATCCGCCAGGCCAAAGAGTTCGGCGACATCTCCGAAAATGCGGAATACGAAGACGCCAAACAAGAACAGGCCTTCGTCGAAGGACGCATCCTCAAAGTCGAAGCCACGATACGCAACGCCCGCATCATCGATGCCTCGGACTACGATCAGAGCGAAGTGCATCTCGGCGCGTCGGTCAAAGTGAAAGATCTCAAAACGAGCACCTCGCACGAATTCACGATCGTCGGTTCGACCGAAGCCGATCCGACGAATGCGCGTCTCTCCAACGAGTCGCCGCTCGGTCTCGCGTTGATGGGCAAAAAGAAGGGCGAAACGGTCGCCGTCACCACGCCGCGCGGCATCGCATCGTATAAAATCGAATCGATCGGTTCGACGAAAAAGAAAGCCGCAGCGAAAAAGGCGTCATAGGAGCCTTCGCGCGAACGCGGAGCGCTCATGGAACCCTCGGATGAAGGCAGCGCGGAGCACGCGCTCAAGGCGCAGCGTCGCACGAATCTCGCGACGCTACGCGATCTCGGCTCCGATCCGTTCGCGCAGACGCGGTACCCGGTCGACGCGCACGCGAGCGATATCGCCACACAGTACGCGTCGCTCGAACCCGACGCCGAAACCCCGACCGCGCATCACGCGCTCGCGGGGCGTCTCCTCGCGCTGCGCAAACAGGGCAAGAAAGTCTTCTTCGCCGATCTTTGGGATCGTAGCGGTAAACTCCAACTCTACGTGCGCGCCGACGTCGTCGGCGACGACGCATTCGCGCAATTCGATCAGGTCGATCTCGGCGACATCATCGGCGCGAGCGGCACGATCTTTCGAACGAAATCGGGCGAGCTGACGCTACGCGTCAATTCGTTCGCGGTGCTTTCCAAAGCGCTCGTTCCGCTACCCGACAAGCATCACGGTCTGCAAGATGTCGAGAAGCGCTACCGTCAGCGCTACGTCGATCTCATCATGAACGAGCACGTGCGCACGATCTTCCTGACGCGATCGAAGATCGTTTCGGAGATGCGTCGTTTCTGCGACGATCGCGGTTTTATCGAATGCGAGACGCCCACGATGTTGCACGTGGCCGGTGGCGCGGCCGCGCGGCCATTCCGCACGCATCACAACGCCCTCGATCTCAATCTCGATTTGCGGATCGCTACGGAACTAAACTTAAAGCGTCTCGTCGTCGGTGGGCTCGAGCGCGTGTACGAGATCGGTCGCATCTTTCGCAACGAGGGCATCGATACGACGCACAATCCCGAGTTCACGATGCTCGAACTCTACGCGGCGTATTGGTCGGTCGACGAGATGATGGCGTTCAACGAGGAGCTCTACGCGCATCTCGTCGCGCGCGTCCACGGCACGGAGACGATCGCGTTCGGCGATCGCGAGATTTCGTTCGCGCGACCGTTCCGACGCGTCGCGTACTTCGAAGCGATGAAGGAATGGGGCGGGCTCGATCGAGCGACGTTGCTCGATCCCGCGGGCGCGCAGCGCGTCTTGCGCGACATGGGCCTTCCACCGTCGCAGACGCACGGTCAGGCGCTCGATAAAATCTTCGAACGCGTCATCGAGCCCAATCTCGTGAACCCGACGTTCGTCTACGATTATCCGGTGTTAATCTCGCCGCTTGCCAAGCGCAAGGCGGGCGATCCCGATATCGTCGATCGGTACGAACTCTTCGCCGCGAACTTCGAACTCTCGAACGCGTTTACCGAACTCAACGATCCCGACGATCAGCGCGCGCGTTTCGAAGCGCAGATGGTCGAGCGCAAGAAAGGCGACGACGAAGTGCCGCCGCCCGATTGGGATTTCGTCACCGCACTCGAATACGGATTGCCACCCACGGCAGGCATCGGCATCGGCGTCGACCGACTCGTCATGCTCCTCACGAACAATCAATCGATCCGGGAAGTCATTCTCTTTCCGTTACAGAGACCGGTAGCGGCTTCGTAACGACCCGTTAGCGGTACGCGCGTTTCGTAAGCGATCCCAAAAGCTTTTGTACAAAGGTTAGCGTCTTGTCGTTTCCGTCGCGTATCGACTGACGGAGCTCGGACGCGACGTCGATCAAGACGTCGGAGCCCGCTTTATGAAAGCCCTCGCGTCCTTCTCGATCGTGCTGACCGTTATCGTGTCGTCGTCGCGAATCGATGCCTCCCTCGCCCACGTGCAGGTGACTTGTCATCCCGCGCGTCGCGGCCTCTGAAAATGGGGCTGCTCGGTCGCTCGGGATCGTCGTCGCGCAACTCGAGATCCTTTGGGGATCGGCCATTAGCTTCTGCCCGTGCGAAACAATGGCCGTCGTTCCGTCGTCCTACGCCTGGCACAAGAATATTTAGGAGAACCCATGGATCTGACCACCGATTTTCCCCGTAGCGTCAAAGAGAAAATTTCAGGCGTCGTGATGCTCGCGCGCACCGCCGATAAAGCGAAGGCCAAAGCGCACGGCAACCTCGGCGAATATCATTACAACTGCCCGATGGACGTCGCCGTCTTCACGTTCCTCGGTATCGATCACGAGAAATTCCTCGAAGCTGCCGGCCACGGCGATGCCGCGATCGAAACGTTCTCGCACGAGCATGCCGCGAAGAAGACGGCCGCCGAGATCGCGGAGTGGAACGCGAATTTCTTGCAGTACGCACCCGCACCGGGCAGCGACGGCGAGAAGTATTTCCACGAACTTCGCAACACCGTCGCACCCGATCGCACGGATGTCACCGCGTGGGCCGATCTGCTCGACCTCGACGAGAAGCGCGACGTGCCCCGCAAGACGGCTGCCTAGCTTCGAAGCTCGCGCGCCCGGAAATTTCCGCATCGCGGTGGAACGCTCGTCGTTCGGCCGCGATGTTCTTTCTGCGGCGTACGCTAGACGGAGACGACACCACGCCTGATGCGACGTACCGCGTCGTCGTCGAATACGACGGCACGGATTTTTGCGGCTTCCAGTTCCAGCCGAATCTGCGGACGATCGGCGGCGAGATCGAAAGCGCGCTCTCGAAACTTTTTGCGATGCCGATCAAGGTCACGGTCGCGGGTCGCACCGACGCGGGCGTGCACGCGAGTGGTCAGGTGATCTCGTTCGTCGCGCACGATGCGTTTCCGATCGACAAGCTCTCGATCGCGCTCAACACGACGCTACCCGCGGATATTACCGCGCGCGATTGCGCGCGCGTCGATGCGCGTTTTAACGCGCGACTCTCGGCAATCGAGCGGCGCTATCGGTACACGATCGTCGCGCGCCGCGATCCCGCAGCGGCCCTGCGACGCTTCGCTCACCACGAGCATCGCCCACTCGATCTCGAGCGCATGCGTGCGGGCGCGGCGCATCTCTTCGGGCAACACGATTTTCTCACGTTTTGCGGCGTGCTTCCCGATCGTGGCGGCACGATCCGGACGATCGATTCGCTCACGATCGCATCCGAACACGACCCCTCACTCGATTGCGACGTGCTCGTCTTGCGGATCGCAGGCAAAGGCTTCTTGCATCGCATGGTCCGCATCATCACGGGAACGCTGTTGGATGTCGGAGCCGGCAAGCGCGAACCGGGCGATGTCGCGGCGATGCTCGAGGCCCGCGATCGCCGCGCGGCCGGGCCGACGGCGCCGGCCGCGGGTCTCGCGCTCGTGGAGGTCGTCTATCCCGATTTCACGTCGCTCAGTCGTCGTAGCGATTGACGAGAATTTTGATCTGTTTGTTCTTCGTGCTGCGTAAGAACGTGATATTGACGTGTTGGCGGCCGAACGCGAATGCGAAGACGTAGTCGAAGCTTTCGGCGCCGTCGCCCGTTTCGCGCACGAAGCGCTCGAAGCGTCCTTGAAATTCGATGACGGCGGTACATGGCGCGACGTCGCGAAAGAAGTTCCGCCCGAGGACGCGTTCCTTCGATAATCGCGCGAGACGCGATTCGTAATTGTTATATTGCTCGATATTTCCGTCGTGGTCGACGGAAATCAATCCGAACGGCAGCTCGTCGACTTCGCCTTCGGAGAGTTCGAAAAGGTTTTGGGGATCGACCATGGACACCGCTCTGCTTTCCCTCGGCCTGAGGGTTCCCTTGTGACCGATCGGCCCATTCCGCGAGGCCTCGGATCCGACGATATCGACCGCCTTTCCGCCGAAGGCCGAGTCGAAGCGATCGCGCGCCGCGGCGTCGTGCCCCTAGACGGGCCGACGCTCGTCATCGTCATGGGCGGCTACTTCCGAATCTTCCGCAACGCGGCGTTCGTTCGCGATGTGACCCTCGGGCTTGCGGGACGCGGCGACGTTCTCGCGTCGGCGGCGGCGTTCGGCGAGCGTCCGGCCGAGACGGGTGCCGAAGCGCTCACGGAAGGGCACGTCTTGCTGCTCGGACCCGAGGCGTGGCAACGGTGTGCGGCACTCGAGCCCGAGCTCAACCTCAAAATGGCGGCGTCGATCGCCCGGCGGATCCTGCGGCTTCAGAAGAAGCTCGAAGAGCTCAGCCGCGGCGGCGTGGAGAGCCGCGTCGCAGGTTCGCTCTTGGAGCTCGCGGACGATTTCGGCCAGCCGGTGGCGGGCGGAGTGAAGCTCGACGTCCCGCTCTCGCAAGAAGATCTCGCGCGACTGGCGGGCACCACCCGCGAGACGTGCTCGTCGACGGTGGCGGAATTCGCGCGCCGCGGCCTCGTGCGTGGTGGACGTTTGCGTGGGCTCGTCGTGCTCGATCGCGCGGGGCTCGGCGAGCTGGCAAATGCATCGCTGTGATCTCCGATTGACACGGCGGACCAGGTTCCGGTAAGATTCGGGGGTTGTTCCGGCCGCTTACGGCCTCTTTTTTGCTCGTCGCTTCATCCGAAGGCCCGTTCATGCGCACCTATCAACAGAAAACGGCAGAGACCCAGCACGACTGGTTCGTGGTCGACGCGACCGGCCAGCGTCTCGGCGTGCTCGCCGTGCGCATCGCGAAGGCCCTCTCCGGCAAGATGAAACCCACCTGGACGCCGCACATCGATAACGGCGATCACGTCGTGGTCATCAACGCCGACAAGATCGAGCTCGGCGGCAACAAGTGGACGCAAAAAGTCTACCATCGTCACTCCGGCTTCCCGGGCGGCCTCCGCACGGAAACGGCGGAGCAGGTCCGCGCGAAATATCCCGAGCGTTT
>JANYGA010000255.1 GCA_025359485.1 Rhodospirillales bacterium
GGCGGCATCGGCCGCTCGCGGGACGAACGCGCCGCGTCGATCGAATACGCGCCGGCGCCGATGAGGATCAGCGTCAACGTTGCGGTGAGATAGACGAGCGCGAGTTCGAATCCGGGCTTGGCCGAGTCGCTACTCACGAACGTCGCACCGTGTGGAATCGCGATGACGAAGATCG
Organism: Rhodospirillales bacterium; assembly: GCA_025359485.1. Classification (GTDB taxonomy): domain Bacteria; phylum Vulcanimicrobiota; class Vulcanimicrobiia; order Vulcanimicrobiales; family Vulcanimicrobiaceae; genus JANYGA01. The sequence continues at coordinate 176 of JANYGA010000255.1, forward strand.
CCACCAGCATATTGCACGCGATCAAAAACGCAAACAGCGGCGTTGCGAACCCGGCGATCAGGGCGATCCCGCCGATAAATTCGGCAAGCGCCGCGATCGCTTGGAGCACGCCTGGTGTTCCCGGCACCATGCCGGACATCCACGTGAGTGGATGCTGAATCTTTGGAAGACCGTGAAGCACGAACGCCGCGCCGACGACGATACGCAAGGCAAGCAGAGCGAGATCGGCGCGTTGGCCCAACCGAGGTGGTGAAAACACTTCGAAAGACTAGCGCTCTCCGAGAAGCATTACCTGCGGAGGGTCGTTACTGCGCGGGCGTCGGGTTCGAAACGATGGCTTGCCTCGTTGCGGCCGGGATCATCGAAAGCCAAACGCCGACGATGACCAGCAGGGCACCGATGAGATCGCGCACGCCGAAAATTTCGTGTCCGAACACCGCGCCGACGATAACGGCAAGAACGGGAATCATCAGCGCCGAGAGGCCCATCGTTCCGCTATCGATGCGTTGTAGCAACCAGTGGTTGAGATAGAACGCGATCGCACTTCCGAAAACCGCGAGATAGGCAAGCGCGGCGAGTGGTGCGGGTGCGAGCGCGCGATGGAGATCGACATGCTCGACGATGATGCCGTACGTCGCCATCGCGACACCCGCCAGGAGCATCGCGGGCGGAAGGGTTGTGAAAGGCTCCGCATCCGCGTAGCGTTTGAGGTACACGTTCGCATACGCCGATGAGATCGATGCGCCGAGCGTCGCGAGAACGTAGAGAAAGTCTGCGCGCACGTCGCCGACGAGTGAGATCGTCGCCACGCCGCCGAGGGCGAGCAACGCGCCGATAATCGTTTTGCGACCGGCCCGTTCGTCGACCATTACGTGTGCGAAGGCGAAGACGAAAAACGGTAAGGTGCCAAAGATGACGGCGACGAGTCCCGATGCGAGATGCGTCTCGGCAAGGTACGTCAATGCATAATTGAGGCCGAACATCGTGATGGCGAGCACCACGACCAGATGGAGCGGCGGCGCCGCGCGTCGGACGTCGGTGCGAACGACCGCACCGAGGGTGTAGAGAAAAAGACCCGCGATAATGAAGCGGAACCCCGCACCGCCCACCGCCGGAAAACCGGTAAGTGAGACCTTGATGGCAAGCCACGTCGTGCCCCAAATGAGGACGCATGCGGCATAAGCCGCGACGGTGGCGACGCGAGACGATTTCACCGTTCTTACGACACGGACGAGCGTGATTACGTTTCGCTCACCGTGCGCGAGTATTAGCCCGGTGGTAGATACGTCGATGTACCGGGCGGCGCGTACGCCGGTGCCGGCGGTGCGTATCCACCCGGTGGGAAGGAGCCGCCGCCACGCGCGTCTCGTAGCGCGCGCTCGATCGGCCATTCGGAAAATGCGAAGTAGAGGATCGCGACGGCGTTGACGAGCGGTATCAGTAGGAGCAGCGATGCGACCCCGGGATATCCGGTTTTCGCAACGATACGCCACTGAACGAAAAGAAAAAAGACGACGATTGCGATCGAGAAGAGAAAAACGAAAATCGACGCCGCTCCCAGGGCGGCGAATATGCCCGCGCCCGAGTCGTTGTTGTGCATGAGAAACCTCCGTTCGCTTTCGGCGCATGACACCTAGACGAGCGACTGCGTTTCATTTATTGCCGACGCGAACACAGTGAAGGCATGTCAAACGAACTCAAGGGTCTCCGCGTCGCTGCACTCGTCGCAGAAGGCTTCGAACAAGTCGAGCTCACGGGGCCGCGCGAAGCGCTCGTCGCCGCGGGCGCCACGGTCGTCCTCGTCTCACCCGAATCGGGCACCGTCCAGGGTTTCAACCATCACGATCGCGCGGATACATTCCCCGTCGATGCCGTTCTCGATACGGTACGGGCGACGGATTTCGACGCGCTGCTCCTTCCCGGAGGTGCGCTAAATCCCGATACGCTCCGCACGATTCCAAAAGCTGTCGCATTCGTAAAGTCGTTTTTCGACGAACGAAAGCCCGTCGCGGCGATCTGCCACGCATCGTGGACGCTCGTCGAAGCCGACGTCGTGGCCGGGCGGACGATGACCTCGTGGCCTTCGGTCGCGACCGATCTTCGCAATGCGGGTGCGACGTGGGTCGATCGCGAGGTCGTCGTCGACGAGCATCTCGTCACGAGCCGAAAGCCGGACGACATTCCGGCGTTCAACGCGAAGATGGTCGAGATCTTTGCAACGGCACGCATCGAGGCGCACTAGCTCGGCGCAAATCGCGAGCTCTATTAGGCTCCGGCGAGATAGCTCAGTGGCGTCGTCTTGCCCCCGAAAAGGGCCGTGACCGCAACGCCATAGGCATCGGCGAGTTCACGGAGTTCCGATTCCCCGAGCGCGATCTCGCCCGCTTCGGCTTCGGCGAGCCGTTCGGCATCGAGATGCGCGCGCTGCGCGGCCTCTTCGATATCGAGACCGAGGCGAGATCGCAACGAGACGAGTATTTCGCCGACGTCGGCGAGCATCTTCGAATCACTCACATCCGAAATATTCCGAAATGCGTGGGCACGGTCCTCGCGTTGGCAGCCGCGGCGAGCCCGAGTGCGAGCGTTCGCCGCGTGTCGAGCGGATCGATGACGCCATCGTCCCAAAGTCGCGCGCTGGAATAATAGGGACTGCCTTCGGTCTCGTATTTTTCGAGAATCGGCGCGACGTACGCGCTCTGCTCGTCTGGCGTCATCGTGCGGCCTTTCGCACGATCGGCGTCCATACGCACGGTCAGCAACGTCGATGCCGCCTGCGCGCCGCCCATCACGGAGATGCGCGCGTTCGGCCACATCCAAAGTTGCCGCGGTGAATACGCGCGGCCGCACATGCCGTAATTCCCCGCGCCGAAACTCCCGCCGATGACGACGGTGAATTTCGGGACATTCGCACACGCCACGGCCATCACGAGTTTCGCACCATCTTTCGCAATACCGCGATGCTCGTATTCTTTGCCGATCATGAAGCCCGTGATGTTCTGTAAAAAGACGAGCGGCGTTTCGCGTTGCGCGCAGAGTTCGATGAAATGCGCGCCCTTGAGCGCGCTCTCGCTAAAGAGAATGCCGCTGTTTGCTAGGATGCCGACCTGGTGGCCCTCGATGCGCGCGAATCCGCACACGAGCGTCGATCCGTAGAGCGGTTTGAATTCGTGAAAGAGCGAGCCATCGACGATCCGTGCGATGATCTCGCGTACGTCGTAGCCCACGCGCGCGTCGCGTGGCACGATGCCGTAGATCTCATCTGCATCGTACCGGGGCGGGATGGGCGCGACGTCGTCGCGACGCGGCGCGCGCGGCGGTGCGAGATTGGCGACGATCGACCGAACGAGCGCGAGTGCGTGATCGTCGTCGATAGCGTAATGATCGGCGACGCCGCTGATGCGCGTATGCACGTCGGCACCACCGAGCTCTTCGGCACTTACGATCTCGCCCGTCGCGGCGGCAACCAGTGGCGGGCCGCCGAGAAAGATCGTGCCGTTTCCCGCGACGATGACGGTTTCGTCGGACATCGCGGGCACGTAGGCGCCGCCCGCGGTGCACGAGCCCATGACGGCGGCGATCTGCGGAATTCCCGCAGCCGACATCCGCGCTTGATTGAAGAAGATGCGTCCGAAGTGATCGCGATCGGGAAAAACTTCGTCTTGGCGCGGTAAGAATGCGCCGCCCGAATCGACGAGATAGATGCACGGCAGATGATTTTGTTCGGCGATCTCTTGCGCGCGCAGATGTTTTTTGACCGTCTGCGGATAGTACGTGCCGCCTTTGACGGTCGCGTCGTTTGCGACCACGACGCAGAGCCGGCCTTCGACGGTGACGATGCCCGTGATGATACCCGCCGACGGCGCATCACCGTCGTAGAGTCCGTCGGCTGCGAGGGGAGAGAATTCCATGAACGGCGCGTGCGAATCGCCGAGTCGATCGATCCGTTCGCGTGCGGTCAGTTTGCCGCGCTTGCGATGACGCGCGACCGATGCCGCCCCGCCACCCTCGCGGACGCGCTGCAAACGTGCGCGCAGATCGGCGGCGAGGTCGCGCGCGTGCGCGTCGTTTAGGCGGAAGTCCTCGCTCGTGCGATCGATCCGGCTCTCCAAAAGCTGCATGCGCGCCTATTGCACGGCGATCGACGTACGGCCGCCACGCAGCACGAATTTTTGAATCTTGCCCGAGGCCGTCTTCGGAAGATCGTCGACGAAGTGAAAGGCTTTGGGCACTTTGAAATGCGCGAGATTGGCTCGCGCGAACGCTCGTAACTCGGCTTCGTCGACGATCGCACCCGCTTTGAGAATCGCGAATGCGTGTGGTGCCTCGCCCCATTTTTCGTCGGGCATCCCGATCACGGCGACTTCCACGATCGCGGGATGGCGCAAGAGCACGCCCTCGACTTCGACCGACGAGACGTTTTCGCCACCGCTGATGATCACGTCTTTGA
>JANYGA010000290.1 GCA_025359485.1 Rhodospirillales bacterium
ACGCGACGTCGCGCGGCGCGATACCGAAGCCGTGTGCGATCGCGGGCAACGCGGGTGAGAGCACGCCGAGATCGAGCGCGCCTGCAAAGACGCCGAGTGCGAGCGTTAGCAGTAAAGGGAGATGCGAGCGATCGAACGTGTGGCCGGCGACGGCCGTCGGTGATGAATCGGGACGCGAAGGCGTCGTCGTAGCCACGCGCGTGTTATCCGATGACGCGGTCGGCGACCATCGCGACGCACATCAGCGCGAGATAGAGCAACGAGTATTTAAACGTGATGCGCGCCATCGGTTTGGTGGGTCCCGAGAACATGCGCCACGCATCGTAGATGAAAACGGCGCCGAGGATCGCGGCCGGGATGAAATACCACAGCCCCATCACGTGCAGCGGTGTGAGCGCGAGCGACATCGCGACGAGCACGATCGTGTAGATGAAGATCTCTTTTTTCGTGTGCGCGTCGCCGCGGACGTTTGGCAACATCGGCACGTTCGCTTTGTGGTAATCCGTATTCGCCATCAGCGCGAGCGCCCAGAAATGCGGCGGCGTCCATAAAAAGATCAGCGCGAAGAGGCCGAGTGCGGGCCCACCGATCGTATGCGAGACCGCCGCCCAGCCGACCAGCGGAGGAACGGCGCCGGCCGCGCCGCCGATGACGATGTTGAGAGTCGTCGTGCGTTTGAGCCACAGGGTGTAGATGATGACGTAATACGCGTTGCCGCCAAGTGAGAGCCATGCGGCCAGCGGATTCGCGAAGCGATAGAGCACGAAGAACGACACGATGCCCAATAGCGTCGCGAAGATCGCGCCGGCGATTGGCGAGATGCGACCCGCGGCAACGGGACGCGACATCGTGCGCGCCATCAATCGATCGATATCGCGATCGATCACGCAATTGAACGCACCCGCAGAACCAGCCGCAAGTGCGCCGCCAAAAAGCGTGACGAGCGTGATGCCGAGCGGTGGAAAGCCGTGCGCGGCCATGAGCATCGCAGCGAACGTCGTGACGAGCAGCAAGTACATGATGCGCGGTTTCGTGAGTTCGTAATAATCGACGAGCGTTCCGCGCCACCCGCCATGCAGCAACGGAATGTTGCCGTCGAGACGCGAGAGGGTCGAACTCATGCGTTCGTTGCGATGCGTTGCGGCACGCGCGCGCGATCGGGTTGCGTCGCGGGCGAAAGCGATGGCTCGAGTGCGGCGAGAACGGCGGCGATCACGAATGCGAGGAACGTCGCGCCGGCATTTGCCGCATGCGCCTCGCGTAAGGCGGTCGGCAAATGCCACACGACGTTGCCGACCCCGAGCGCGATCTGCAAGACGACGAGCGAAGCGCCGATGCTCGCAAAGGTTTTCGCTCGAATCGACGTGCCTTGCCAAACGACGACCGTTGCTATGGCCGCGATGATCGCGAACGCGACGGCTGCGAGACGATGGAGCATCTGCACGAGTTGCGGCGTGCTCGTCCCGAAGATCGTTCCATCGCAAGCGGGCACCGTCGAGCACGCGAGTCCCGCGTAGCTCGAACTCACGTACGCGCCGATGCACATCGTGACGAACGCGAAGCCGGCGGCGATCGTGAGTGCGGGTGCGGCGCCCTCGCTCGCGCCGGAAAAGGCACCTCGCGTCGCCTCACGGCGTGGTGCGAGAAAAGAGAGCGCGGCGAGCGTCGTGAGCGTCGCGAGCAAGGCCATCGCCATGCCCCAATGCAGCATGACCGAAAGCGGCGAATTTGCGAGCAATACCGTGGCGCCGCCGAGCGATACCTGTGCCAGGAAGATCACGCCGAGCGCGACGAGGGTCGGCGTGACGCCGGCGATTTCGCGACGTGCGCGAAAGCCCGTCACGATCGCGCCGAGGATGACGAAGCCTTCGAGGAAGGCAACGAGGCGATGCGACCATTCCAAGACGATGCCGCCCTGGAGCGCTGGGACGAGCGCTCCCTTGCAGAGCGGCCAATCGGGGCACGTGAGGCCAGCGTCGTTGATGCGGACCCAGCTACCGAGCACGATGAGAACGAACGCGAGCGCAGCGCTTGCGATGGCAAATCCACGGAACAGCTTCACAACATCATTACTCTAGGCGCCCAAAAGATGACGGGCAACGACTTTGGGGCCGTTCGGTACGGTTGAACCGTGGGACGTTCGCCGCTCAGCAGCCCGTGACCGCTGACTCGACGACCGCCGCCGCTCGACTTTCATCGTTCGAAACGGCTTTGAGGCCCGATTCGATCTCGGCTGCGATCGCTCGCGCGAACGCGTTTGGTGCCGAAGTCCGTGCGGGTGCTGGTAAGCGAACGATGTCGGAGTCGCTCGATCGGATGGTTCCGCGCCCGAATTCGGTGCGTCCGTTCGCGTCGGATCGCGACGCGATCCCGCCCGAATTTTCGCGAAGCGCGCGGACCTGGAGCGTTCCCGGCAGACTCGCGAGCAGCGTCGAAATTTGTCGGTCGAATTCGAACGTCCGATCGAGCGATAGGGCAAAGGTCCGTAGATCGCTCGCATGATGCGAGTCGTTTTCGGCGATTGCAGCGAGCCGTTTCGATTCCGCACTTCCGCGCGCGCTCGAGTCGGCGAGCGTCGCCGCGAAGCGCACGACGTCGCTGACGATTCCACGTTGCGAGAGGTCGTCGTCGAAAGCGTTCGAGCGCAAGCGCACGATTGCGGCAGCGAGCGCATCGTCGGCTTTGTTTCGCGAATCGATCGCCGCATTTGCGTGGACGACGACGTTCGCGCAGATCGTTTGCGTTGGAGAGATATGATCGATGGCGCGCAATGGATTCCCCGCGGCTCCGGCTCCCGCCGGCCAAACCACGACGAACAATGCTACCGAGCGAACGACGCGCGCGATCATACGTTTCGGCTTTCGCGAGGCGACCGACGCCGTTCCTCGAAATCCGCCGGAATGAAGCGCATTGCGGCGTTTGCCGCGCTCGCGTTCCTGCTCGTTGGATGTCGCGAAGTTCGCGTCAAAACGTACCGGCAGGGCACGACCACGATGCCCGGCGGCAACCAAATTGCCGTGGTGCGAAATCGTCACGATCTCGAAGCTTTCGGCATCAAAGCCCCCGTCCGATTCAATCACGAATTCGGCGTGCTCTTGGTCATGGGACCGCACACCGATAGTGGGTGGCATCAGACGATCGAGTCGATTCGGGCGAACAACGAGCGCGTTCGAATCGTCGCTTTCGAGCGCGCCCCGGCCGACGGTGGTATCCCGGGTGAGAGTTATCGGACCTACACGTTGTGGGTCGTGCCCAATTCCGTCTATCGATCGCGATCGATTCTCGACGTCGTGACGCCCGAGGGCGAGGCCGTCGCGTCGACCGTCCTCCGATAAAGATTCCTTCGACTCTTGATGCGAGGACAGAGGTAACCGATACTCCGCAAGAAACCAAAAAGCAACCAATCGGCCACGAGGGCTCGTTTGATACACGTGGATATGCTCGCGTCGCTTGAGACGCACGTTACGCGCTTGGGAATCGCGCTCGAACCGAGCGGCGACCCAACGGAGATCGAAGGCGTCCTCAACCCGGCAAGCGCGCGGTCGCGCGACGGTAAGCTGTTGCTGTATCCGCGTGCCGTCGCTGCGGGAAATCTCTCGCGTGTCGGCCTCGTCGAAGCGAGTGGTTCGCCCGACGCACCGGTCTTCAAACGCATCGGCTTCGCGCTCGAGCCACAGGAACCGTACGAAATGCGCGACGTTCCCGGCGGCAACGGCTGCGAAGATCCACGCGTGACGTTCTTGCCCGTTCTCGATGCTTACGTCATGTGCTACACGGCATTCGGTCCGAGCGGTCCGCGCATCGCCTTCGCGCTCTCCGACGATGGATATACCTGGACGCGTCTGGGGCTCGCCGATTTTTCGGCGCCCGGATTGCCCAATGGCGACGATAAAGATGCGGCCTTCTTTCCCGAACCCGTGATCTCGCCGCGCGGCGTGCGGAGCCTCGCGTTCTACCATCGTCCGATGCTCCACATCTCCGCAGTCGACGCGTGCGCGGCGCTGCCGATCATTCTCGACATGCCGGCGCGCGATCGCGAGAGCACGCGCATCGCCTACGTTCCGCTCGACGCGGTCTTGCGCGACCGTCGCAATCTCGTGCGCGTTGCCGAGAGCGCCCTCGTGCTCGAACCCGCACACGATTGGGGTCGTATCAAGAACGGTGGCGGGACGCCACCGATCCGAATCGATGAGGGTTGGCTGTCGCTCTTTCACGGCGTCGATGGGCAATACGATGCCGTCGGAAAATGCAGCGGCATGCGCTACAGCGCGGGCATCGTGATCCACGATCTCGAGCGACCGCACGTCGTGCGCTATCGTTCGCCCGCGCCCGTCTTCGCGCCCGAGACCGTCGACGAGCGACGCGGCATGGTCAATAACGTCGTCTTTCCGACTGCGATCGATATTCGCCCGGGCGCTCGTCCGCGCGAGTTCGACGTCTACTACGGCATGGCGGATTCGCGCATCGGCCGCATCGCATTCGCGCTCGGCGCGAGCAGCACGATCAACGCCGGCGAGGAAGAAAGCGCGGCATAACGCCGCGTGTTGCGTTATCTCGCCCTCGCGAGTGCGATCGTCGTTGCGGTCGTGCTGATCGCGCTCGCGATCCCGCATGCATCGCATGACGAAGCCGCGAGTCGCTACGTGAGCGACCCGCGCGCGACGGCTGGTCCCGCGCAGAACGATCGATCGCATGCGACGGCGTTGCCGTTTACGGGCGACGCGCCGTGGGCGCTCTCGGCGTTGCCGGAGTGTTTTCATCAGCGTTCGAGTCGGAGCGGCACGACGGTATTCGCACGCGTGCTCCTTGCGGGAGCGCATGCGATTGCGCCGGGCACCGTTCTTCACGTCGCCGACTGTACGGTCGCCATTTCACGCGACTTCGCCATCGTGACGCGCGGTGAAAACCGTCTTCGTATTCCGCCGCCGGCACGATTTTATGCGCGCGGTGAAGCGACGATCGTCGAACGTCGCGACGGTGTGCGTGACGACGTGCGCGTGTACGTTCCGCGGAAAATCGCACCGCAATAATGCGGCATCGGCCCGCGGTCGTCATGTCATCTCTGTCTCGATGGGGCGAACGGCATGTCTTTCGGGCGCTGCCAGATGCTCGACCCGCGCTCGTCCCCTATGTCAACGAGGTTCGACTGCGCGATCGACTCGTCGCCTTCAATCATGTATTTCCGGGAAAAACCGTGCGACTGATGATGGTTGCCGTGCACGAATCCGGATACCCGCGAGTCGATGTCGCCGCAACGGCGCTTCGCGGCCGCGCGTGCTGCAGTCGGCCGATCTCCCTCGTCTCGACGAGGCCTCGGATGCAGGCCCGTCGCCTCGCGATCCCCGTCGAGCTTGGCATGACGACGATCTCCCCGGCGAGCGAAGGTGCGCAGAAGCGATTTCTCGGCGCATGGTTTTCACACGTCTCGGAATTTTCGGTTACCGACGCCTGAAAATCTCGTCGTCACGGGTTGCGCGTCGCGACGTCGAGCGAAATGAGGTTTGCGGTACGCGAACGCTACGACCGCTAGGGAACGATAACGGACGTCGATGCTCTCGAAGTGCCTTCCCGGGTGCCGTCCGGCGCAAGCCGTCGCGAACCGCGCGTCGAAGGATGCGAGACGATGTCCGATCTCACGCCACTCGCGGAAGCCGTCGAACGGCGCCGCACCTTCGCGATCATCTCGCATCCCGACGCCGGAAAGACGACGCTCACCGAAAAGCTTTTGCTTTATGGGGGCGCGATTTCGACGGCCGGTCAGGTTTCCGCGCGTCGTCGCGCGCGGAGTGCGACCTCGGATTGGATGGAGCTCGAGAAAGAGCGCGGCATCTCGATCACCTCGACCGTGTTGCAATTTCCCTACAAGGGCCACACGATCAATCTGCTCGATACGCCGGGTCACCAAGATTTCGGTGAGGATACTTATCGCACGCTGCTCGCCGCAGATTCCGCCGTC
>JANYGA010000046.1 GCA_025359485.1 Rhodospirillales bacterium
CGTGTCGACACGTTCGGGCGCGCGTTCCGCGCGCGGAGCGATGGCGAAGGCGTCGAGCGCGCCGAGCACGACGTCGAAGCGCTGCCACGGCGAATCGACGAGCGAATCGCCGCCGACGACGAAGGTGAGATCGTCGCTCGGATATTTCGCGCGCAGGCGTGGCATGAGATCGGCGCTGTAGCCGGTCGCGTCGCTTTGGAGATCGATATCGTCGAGGCCGAAGTGTGCGTTCGGCGCGAGCGCGACGCGCAGCATTTCGAGTCGCTGCTCGACGCTCGCGACGGGAAGCGTGCGATAGTGCGAGCCGCGCGTCGGTAAGAAGATCATCCGCTCGAGGCCGAGCTCGACCCGTGCGGCTTCGGCGACGAAGAGATGCGCGTTATGCACGGGATCGAACGTACCGCCGAAGAGACCGATCTTCACGGAGTGCTGAGGGGTCGCGCGACGACGGCGTGTTTGATCGCGTGCCCGTTGCCGCCCGCGCGAAAGCCCGCGTAAAACGAAATGGCGACGACGAGTGCGACCGCAAGAAAGAAGCCGGTATAGAATTTCGTCGTCGCGCTCACGCCTTCGCCCCTATGAGTAATCGAATTCGAACTCGGAGATGCGCACGGTATCGCCTTCGCGGGCTCCACGTTCCTGGAGTGCTTTATCGACGCCCATCTTCGTAAGCACTTGTTCGAAGTGCGCGAGGCCTTCGTCGGTATCGAAATCGGTCATCGCGGCGAGGCGCTCGATGCGGTCGCCCGAGACGACGTACGTTCCGTCGGGATCGACGTTGATGACGAACGCTTCTTGCGGCGTAAGGACGAAGCGCGGCGCGTCGGGTGCGATAACTTCGGGCATCGGCGTTGCGGCGATGGTCTGGAATGCGGCGAAGAGCAAGTCGCGAACGCCTTCGTTCGTCACCGCCGAGATGCCGCGAAGGCCCGGAATCTGTTCTTTGAGGAGTTCGAAGGTCGCCTTCGCATCGGGAAGATCGAGCTTCGAGATTACGTAGAGGGTGGGTCGAAGGGTGAGCGCCGGATTCCAAAGGCGCAGCTCTTCTTCGATCGTGTGCTTCGCGGCGAGAATTTCATCGGGCTCGAGCGCGCCATCCATCAGATGGATGAGCACGCGCGTGCGCTCGATGTGGCGTAAGAATTTATCGCCGAGGCCCGTACCTTGATGCGCGCCTTCGATGAGGCCGGGTACGTCGACCATCACGAACGATTCTTCAGGCCCCAGACGCACGACGCTGAGCTGCGGTTCGAGCGTCGTAAAGGGATAATCGGCGATTTTCGGCCGCGCGGCCGAAGCCACGGAGAGCAGCGTCGATTTCCCGGCGTTGGGCAGGCCGACGACGCCGCAATCGGCGATGAGTTTAAGTTCGAGGCGCAGCGTCGCGGTTTCCGGCGGCTCGCCTTTCTCGGCGAAGCGCGGGGCTTGGCGCGTCGAGGTCGCGTAATGCTGGTTGCCGAGGCCGCCACGACCGCCGCGCGCCACGCGAATCCGCTCGCCCTCGGCGCTGAGGTCGGCAACGACATATTCGCGGCCGTCTTCCTCGATGCGATAGACGAGCGTACCGATCGGCACGCCGATCACGAGATCGTCCATGCTCCGGCCCGACTTATTCGAGTTGCCGCCCGGTTTGCCGGAATCGGCGGCGAATTGCTTTTTGAAGCGAAATTCGATCAGCGTCGAGAGTTCGGGCGTCGCCTGCAGGATGACGTCGCCACCGCGGCCGCCATCGCCACCGGCGGGGCCGCCTTCGGGGACGTACTTCTCGCGGCGCCAGGCGATGATGCCGTCGCCGCCACGTCCGCCGCTGACGTCGATCTGAACTTCGTCGATGAACTGCATGCGCGGTTAGGCTCCCTCGGAGCCGAGGCCGCCGAACGTGATGGTATTGAAGATGGCTCCGAAAACAGAAAAGAGCCCGGAGGCCCTTGTCCCATCCGACGCCGATGCGCGCGAGGCGCTAGGAGGGAACGATGACGTTGACGTGCTTGCGATTGCGCTTCTCCGTGAACGTCACGGTGCCGGAAACGAGCGCGAAGAGGGTGTCGTCTTTGCCGATCCCGACGCCGAGGCCGGGATAGAACTTCGTCCCGCGCTGACGAACGATGATGTTCCCCGCGAGAACGGCTTCGCCGCCGAAGCGCTTGACGCCGAGGCGCTGCGAATTAGAATCGCGACCGTTGCGCGTGGAGCCCGCGCCCTTTTTCGAGGCGAAGAGCTGCAGATCGAACATGAACATAGCCGGGAGAGTGTACCGTACTTGTGGCGGGGCCGCAAGTATGGTGCATTCTCCCACCGCGTGCCTCGTGCGGTACGCCGGGGCCGTTCAAGGGGATGGTGTGGGTTTTAGCATACGTTCAAGAGGCTTTCTGGGGCGGTCATCGCGGCCGCCCTTCGTGCGTCGGTCGGCGAGTTGGCGACGGGCCTCGGACGGTACGTTCGCGAGGCGCGGTACACGCGCGAGCGCTCGAGTAAGGAAATCGGTTGGAGAAAAAACGAGTCGTTATTACGGGGATGGGCGCGGTGACGCCACTCGGAAATACGCGGGAAGAATTCTGGCGTCGCTTGATCGCGGGCGAGAGCGGGGTCGCGCGCGTGACGGCGTTCGATGCGAAGGCCGCGGGGCTCAAGGCGCAGATCGCAGCCGAAGTCAAAGACTTCGATGCCGATGCCCTCATCGGCCGTCGCGACGCGCGCCGCATGGATCGCTACGCGCAGTTCGCTTACGTAGCGGCCATCGAAGCCATTGCCGACGCGAAGTTTCCCGAAGATAAAGAGCTTCGCGATGAGACGGGCGTTGTGGTTGCGAGCGGCATCGGCGGCATCATCACGATCCAAGATAACGTCACGAAAGCTCGCGCCGCCGGGACTGCGGGTCGCATCACGCCGTTCTTCATTCCCATGCTCATGAGCAACGCGGCGCCCGCGCAGATTTCGATGCGCTTCGGATTTCGCGGACCGATGTATGCCGTCTCGAGCGCGTGTGCGTCATCGAACGATGCTTTCGGCGTCGCGTACGATATGATTTTGCACGGCAAGGCGCGCGCGATGATCACGGGCGGCTCCGAAGCGACGATTACCGATTGCGCGATGGGCGGCTTCGATTCGATGAAGGCCCTCTCCACGCGCAACGACGAACCCGAGCGCGCGTCGCGACCGTTCGATAAGGAACGCGATGGATTCGTGCTCGCCGAAGGCGCGGCGATCTTCGTCTTAGAGGAACTCGAACTCGCGAAATCACGCGGCGCGCGCATCTACGCAGAGCTCCTGGGATACGGCGAATCTGCGGACGCCTACGATCTCGTCGCCGTCGACCCAAGTGGCGGCGGTGTCGAACTCGCGCTGCGCCGGTCGTTCGTATGTGCCGGCATCACATCGAGCGACGTGGACTACGTCAACGCACATGCGACCTCGACGCCGATCGGCGATCCCGCGGAATCCGCGGCACTCGGCCGCGTGATTGGCGAAGGCGGACACAAGTTCGCGGTCAGCTCGACCAAGAGCATGCACGGCCACGCACTCGGCGCGGCGGGCGCCCTCGAAGGCGTTGCGACGACGCTCGCCATCTACAATAGCATCATCCCCCCGACGATCAATTACGAAAATCCCGATCCGCTCTGCACGCTCGACGTCGTACCCAACGTCGCACGCAAGGCCAACGTCGATATCGCGCTCTCGAGTTCGTTTGGATTCGGCGGTCACAACAGCGTCGTCGTCTTCGGAAAGTACTCGGCTTAAGCGATGGCGGGCGAAGCCCGGCGTCAGCGCATCCGCTCGCTCATGGATCTCGCGGGCGCGCGCGACGCCGACGTGCACGCGTTCGATGCCGCGTTCTATCACGAGAGCGCGGTCAAAGAAAAGCTCGCGCCGCAATCCAACGAGCGGCTCGAATTTCTCGGCGATGCGTTGCTCGGATTTTGCGTGGCACGCTCGCTCTACGAGCGTTATGCCGACGCAGCGGAGGGCGAACTCGCACTGCGCAAATCGTCGCTCGTTTCCGATTCGGCGCTCGCGGCGACGGCGGATCGACTCGGCTTCGAATCGTTGTTATTGCTCGGCGCGGGACACGCGAGTGAGTCCGCGGCGCGGCGCCGTTCGGCGCTCGCCGATGCCTTCGAAGCATTTCTCGCGGTCCTCCATCGCGAGTGTGGGATGACGGCGCTCGAACTCTTTCTCTATCGCGAACACATCGCGCCGCGCGAAGCGCTCGGCACGACGATCGACGATCCCAAAACGATCTTGCAAGAGTGGATGCAACGCCACTACAAGACCGTGCCCGCGTACGAAGATCGCGCCGAAGGTTCCGATCACGAGCCGACGTTTCACTCATCGGTCACCGTGGAAGATGCGACGCGCGCGGAGGGTAGCGGTCCCTCCAAACGTGCGGCCCAGCGCGCGGCCGCCGCGAACGCACTCGCGCTCCTCGCGCAGCGCTACGACGATGTCGCGCCCAAAGCGCTCTCGCTTGCCAAAGACGATGCGGGTCTCGCCGCGCCAAATTCCGGGCCGAAAAAGAAACGCGTTCGGCAGCGCCCGGGGCTCGGCGAAGCGGCGCGCGGTAAGGCTGCGAAGCGTCCGCATTCGTGAAACTTAAGTCCCTTCGCATCTTCGGCTTCAAAACGTTTGCCGAGCAGACCGGCTTGACGTTCGAGCCCGGCATAACGGCACTCGTCGGTCCCAACGGCTCGGGGAAATCCAATCTCGTCGATGCGATCCGCTGGGTCCTCGGCGAGCAAAGTTCGAAGTCGCTGCGGTCGACCAAAACCGAAGACGTCATCTTCGCGGGGAACGAGCGGCGCAAGCCGCTGGGTATGGCCGAGGTCGCGCTCACCTTCGATAATAGCGACGGCGCGATGAAACTCGATGCGAGCGAAGTGCAGATCACGCGACGCGCGTATCGTGCGGGCGATTCCGAGTTCTACATCAATCGCCAGAGCGTGCGCTTGCGCGACGTCATCGAATTGCTCATGGGCACGGGGCTAGGACCCGGGTCGTATGCGATCGTTTCGCAGGGTCAGATCGATGCGATCCTCGCGGCGAAGCCGTCGGATCGGCGCAGTCTTTTCGAAGAGACCGCGGGCATCAATAAGTTTCTCTCGCGCAAGAACGAGTCGCTGCGTCGTCTCGAACAGACCGAATCCAACGGCATCCGCGTCAACACCA
>JANYGA010000088.1 GCA_025359485.1 Rhodospirillales bacterium
CCAAACTCGACGGCGAACGCGTTCGCACGGCGCTCAGCGCTCTTCCCCAAGAGCAGCGTGGGCCGATCGAACTCGGATTTTTCGGCGGCATCACGCACGAAGAGATCGCGCGACGTACGGAGACGCCGCTCGGCACCGTCAAAACGCGTATTCGCGCGGGCTTGCGCAAAATGCGCTCGAGCCTCGAAACGAGCATCGCGTTATGATCGTGCACGACGAGTCGCTGCTCGACACGATCGCCGTGCACGCACTCGGCGCACTTCCGCCAGCCGAAGCGCGCGCGATTGCCGATCATATCGGATCGTGTTCGGCATGCGCGCGTGAATACGCCGAATATCGCGCGACTGCCAATCTCGTGGGCTTCGAAGCCGAGAACGCGCCGGATGCGCTCGATGAAATGTCCGCACGCCGGCTCAAATCGCGCGTCATGACGTCGGTCCGTGAATCGGCACGCGATACGACGCCCGCCGCGATCGCTTCTCCGGCGAAGATTTCATCGAACGGTGCCGGGGCGCGGCCGAAATCATCGTGGTTGCCGTATGGCGCCGCCGTCGCAGCCGCACTCGTTGCAGCGATATCGCTTTCGAACAATGCGTCGCTTCGGAACGATCGCGCGAGCGACGCGGCCCGCGTCGCTTCGCTCGAAACGGATGCACGTGCGGCGCGTGCTCGCGCCGATGCGTTGCAAGCGCGAGTCGGCGTGCTCGATGCACGCGTCGCGAGCATCGTCGCTCCCGGCAGTCGTCACTTTGCGGTCGCCTCGGGCGAAGTCGTCAAGAGCGGTAATCGCATCGTCATCGCACTCCACGATCTCCCAAAATTGCCCGCGGGCAAAGTCTATCAGGCGTGGACGCTCACGACCGGGGCGAAGAACGTCGCACCGAGCATCACGTTCACACCCGATAGCGCGGGCGTCGCGCTCGTCGAACTTCCCGAAGGCGCGTCGCACCTCGCCGCCGTTGCGGTGAGTGTCGAACCCGTCGGCGGCAGCAAAGCACCAACGTCGAAGCCGGCTTTCGTCCGCGCGCTTTCCTAACTTTCGCCGCGTGGGTCGCCTCGAAACGTTCACGCTCGGCAAGCGTGCGGAAATCCTCGCGTACCTCGCGCGTAAGCCATACGATAACGTCTTCGTTTCCTGGCTGATCGCGACCGGACAGGCGGCGCGTGGCGAAGTGCTCGTCTGGCGCGATGCGTCGGAGGCGATCGCAGGCGTCTGCTATTACGGCGTTCAGATCGTTCCGTTCGCCGACGATCGTTCCGGCATCGATGCGTTCGCCGAGCGCGCGCGCAAATTTCGCGGCGCACGGATGATCGTTGGGCCGCGCGAAAACATCGAGCGCTTTTGGCCGCGCGTTCGCGAGACGATGGAGACGCCGACGGCGATTCGGACGAGTCAACCCGTGTACGCACTCGCAAGTCGCAGCGCCGTCATGCGTATCGCCGGAGCGACGGGCGATGCGGCGCGAGCGACGCGCGACGAGCTCGATGAAATCGTGCCGCATTCCGCTGCGATGATCGCGGGCGAACTCGGCGGCGATCCGTCGCGCGCGTCGCATGAGTTTCGCGCGCGAACGGGCCGGATCATCGACGCGCATTGGATGTGGCGCTACCGCGTGGACGGTCGTCTCGCGTTTATTTGCAACGTCGGCTCGGTGACGCCGTTGACCGCGCAGCTTCAGGGTGTCTGGACTCCGCCCGAGATGCGCGGTCAGGGCCACGCCGCGCGCGGTCTCGCGGCGATCGCACGCGCGCTCCTGGATGAATATCCGACGCTCTGTCTTTACGTCAACGATTTCAATACGAACGCGATCGCCCTTTACGAGCGCGTCGGATTCACGCGCGTTGGCGAGTTCCAGACGATCCTTTTTGGCTAGGCACGCACGTTAGGGAAGTGCACGCGTCGCGATCGCGGTTTCGCGCGCGACCGCACCGTCGCGTTCGACGCGATACGCGCGCGCGTTCGGTCGCGCGGAGATCGCTTCGTGGACGTCGTCACCGACGAAGTGCACGCCCGCACCATCGTCGCACGCAAGGCCGGGCGCGAGCGATTGCGCCGCGACCATGCGCTGATACGCGGGGCGGCGTTCGATTTCACCGTCGTAGTGCGGACAATTACTGCCGGTCACGAAACCGAGGCCGTTCGTCGCGGTGAGATCGCCCGCAACCGAATCCGTTACGCCCGCATCGAACCAACAGATCGATCCCGCACTCGATCCCGTGAGCACGATGCCGCGTTCCCACGCCTCGCGCAAGATCGCATCGAATCCCCAGTAGCGCCAAACGGCGAGCATGCTGCGCGTGTTTCCGCCACCGACGTGTACGACATCGAAGGCGAAGAGATACGCGCGCAAGTCTCCCGGCGTGCGCGCGAAGAATCGCAAGACGTCGAGATCGACACCGAAGCGCGCGTACGACTGATAGAAGCGCACGATGTACGAGCGATCGTCGCCGCTCGCCGTCGGCACGAAACACACGCGCGGCGCCGCTTTGCCCGTCGCATCGAGGATGTAGCCTTCGAGCTTGAAATTTTCCGTGGCAGGCAAGAGCACGCCACCACCGATGGCGACGATCTGACGCTTTTCGGTCATACGCTCGGAGGCGTTGCCGCAACGTAGATCGGGACGTCCGCTTGTGCCGGATTGGTCGGAGACGGCGCTTGCGGAAACGACCCGCTGCGGACGTCGTCCGCATACGCCCGCAACGCATCGGTCGCGACGGTCGCGATCTCGGCGTACCGCTTGGCGAAGGGTGGGGCATCGGGATAGAGGCCGAGCACGTCGTGCATCACGAGCACCTGCGCGTCGCACGCCGCGCCGGCACCGATCCCGATCGTCGGAATCGCGATCGCGGCCGTGACGTCGGCAGCGATCTGCGCATCGACCATCTCGAGCACGACGGCGAACGCGCCCGCGGCTTCGATCGCGTGCGCGTCGGCGAGCAGCATCTCGCGATCGCCTTTGCGGCGAAAGCCCGCACCGATCGCGGCCGTTTGCGGCAAGACGCCGATGTGCGCGACGACGGGAATTCCAACACCGACGATCGCGGCGATTCGCGACGCGACGGCAACGCCGCCTTCGAGTTTGACCGCCGTCGCGCCACTGCGCACGAGGCGGATCGCCGAACGTATCGCGTCGGCGTCGCTGGTTTCGTAGGAGCCGAATGGCATATCGACGATCACGCAGGCGCGTGCCGTGCCGCGCGCGACGGCGGCCGCGTGGCGGCACATGTCTTCGAGATCGACCTGCGTCGTCGAGTCGTATCCGAGCACGACCATGCCGAGCGAATCGCCGACGAGCACGACGTCGATGCCGGCGGCTTCGGCGCAACGCGCGAAGGGCGCATCGTATGCGGTGATGACGGCAAATCGCGTGCCCTTGCGAGCGCGAATCGCCGCCGACGTCAATCGACGCGTCGTAGCCATGAAGCGCGCTACGCCTTCGTGCGCGCGCGAACCTCGTCGAGCACCGTTCGCGCGTGCGGCACCGCGATGCCGAGCGCCTCTGCGCGACGCACGACCGTGCCTGCGATCGCGTCGATTTCGGTCCGCCGACCGCATTCGAGATCGCGCAGCATCGACGAACGATTGGGCGCCGTCTCGCGCATCACGGATTCCGCATAAGCGACGGGATCCGCGTATGGCAAGACGATGCCGCTCGCTCGCGCGACGGCGGCCGCTTCGCGTGCGAGCGATGCCGCACGTTCGCGCAAGGCCGGGATCGCGAGGATGTCGCCATTGGTGACGCCTGCGATCGCGGTCGTTGGATTGAGCGCGAGGCTCGCGACGAGCTTCTGCCACACGAACGCTTCGATCGGCGCCACGATCTCATTTGCGAGCCCGGCGCGCGTCATCAGCGCGGCGAGGCGTACGAGCGTCTCGTCATCCGAGCGCGCCGAT
The DNA here is from genome assembly GCA_025359485.1 of Rhodospirillales bacterium. Lineage (GTDB taxonomy): Bacteria > Vulcanimicrobiota > Vulcanimicrobiia > Vulcanimicrobiales > Vulcanimicrobiaceae > JANYGA01. The sequence continues at coordinate 3,896 of JANYGA010000088.1, forward strand.
CCCGCGATCCAGCCGAGGAGCGTGGTGCCGTGCGCGGCATGGCGCACGAGGCCGGGCTCGACGAGCATCGCGGCTTCCGTCGTCGGTCCCAGTGCGACGCGATCCGTGCGGCCGAGTGCGCTCGCGATATGATCTGGCGCGTCGATGCCGTTTTGAATCGAGACGATCGCAGTCGATGGTGCGAGATGCGCGCGAAGCGGTGCGAGCGCGGCGAGGGTCGCGTGCGTCTTGACCGCGATGACGAGCACGTCGACCGCTGCGAGTGCGCGTCGTGGAGCGTTTGCGAATACCGCGATATCGTGCGTCGCCTCCCCCGCAATGGCGACGCCGCCGCGCAGAGCGATCGCGCGCGCCTGCTGCTCGCCGCGAACGAGGAGATGGACCCGAGCATACGGCGCGAGCGACGCCGCGAAGAGCGTGCCGAGCGCTCCGCCACCGAGTATTGCAATCGTCAAGACGCGCGCGCTTCGCGTGTTACGAACGTCACACCCACACCCACGGCTACTCCGCTCGGACCGCACGGCCGATGGTTGAAAAGATGAACCAGCACCCGACCGTCTCTCTGGGCGAGGGGACTTCGAAAGTAGAATTCGCTTTCGAAGATCTCTGCCGCCACACGATCGTATTCGGATCTTCGGGATCGGGCAAAACGACGCGTGCGTTCAACCCGTTGCTTCGAGAAATGCTCGGCTCGTTGAAAGCCGGCGGCTTGATCATCTGCGCGAAGGGCGAGGCGGTCGACGAAGTCTGCGAAATCGCGCGACTCGCCGGGCGCGAAACGATCGTCGTGATGCCCGGCAGCGAACGCGGGATCGATCTTCTCAGCGGCAGCCCCGATCTCGACTCGATGTATTTTCGCGATACGTACGGGACGGTCGAAGGCGAAGCGAAGCAGTGGGTCGAGGCCGCCGTCGCGCGGATGAAAAATGCGCTGCGCATGCTCAACGGGGCGGGCGATCAGTACTACACGTTCGGTCACCTCACGCAGTACTGCTTCGATGAAGATTTTCAATCGCGCGCGCGTATTTTCGCGATGGAGCGGATGCGCAAGATGACCTCGGCGGATGCCGAGGAGGCGTGGACGATTCAAGAGGCGATCGATTACGAAGAGCTGCGTTGGAATAAGTACACACCGGAAGCGCGCCGCGCCGTTCAATTCGCCGTTTCGCAACTCCTCGAACCACTGCGCGACTACCGCATCCAAAAAACGTTCGCCGGCGATAAATATGGCTTGCTCAAACTCGATAGCGTTTTCGATGGCGCGATCATCGTGCTTCACGTTCCACGGTCGCGATATCAACGCGCGGCAAATGCCGTCTATACGATGGCCAAACGCCGCTTCTTCACCGCCGTCGAAAATCGCCGTTCGACGCCGGGCGTCAACCAAACGCGACCCGTCATCTTCGGCGTCGATGAATATCAGCTCTGCATCTCGGAATCCGATGTCGAATCGCTCGGCGTCATCCGGTCGGCCGGGTGTATGGTGCTCGCGACGACGCAGGGTGTATCGTCACTCTACACGGCGTTACCGCGCGACATCGTCGATGCGGCGTTGCAGAATTTCACGCAAAAGATGTTCTTCAAAACCGACGATCACGAAACGCTCGCCACGATGATTCGCGCGACACAGCATACGAAATCCGGGTTTAAGACCGAAGAGCTCTTCGCCATGACGCGCGATCAAGGCGTCGCCCATCTCACGATCGGCGATCGCTCCGTCGACGCGGTCATGGATCTCAAACCGCTCTTCGTTTCCGTCAATCAGATCGGCAACACCGGCGCGTCTGCGCCCGCGCCGATACCCGCGCTCTCCGCCGTCGGATAAACGCTAGCGAACGATCTCGACGCTTTCGAGGTTCACGAATCGGCGGTGCTCGCGCGGCGCGTCCGAGAGCGCGACCTCGATAACGAGCACGTGACGATCGCGCGCGAGCGGGGCGCTTTCGAAGACCAGACGATGCGTCGCTTTACTCGCGGCGAAAAAATTCGCGTTCGAAGCCGGACGTCCATCGATCGAAACGGCGCCGATGCCGCCGCCGCGGCCGACGATTCCGTAGAGCCGGATGCCCTGGCCCGTGAAGGCGACCCTCGCGAGCGCACCGCCGAAGAAACTCCGCAGGCTCGACCCATGATAGCGGCCGTCATACAAACCTTCCACGCGTTCCCAATGAGAGGTATGCGTGAAGGCGCCTGAATCGAGCGTCATCATCGTCGGAGTCGTCGGCTTTGTCGGTCGGCGCGCGGCTGGCACCTCCGCAACGGCAAGACGGTCCGTTGCGGGCTTCAACTCCGCGTTGATGCTCGGCGACGCGTCGTTGGCGCGATCGAACGTCGCGATAGCGAAAACGACGATCGCGTAAACGCCGGTAACCAGCGCGACAACGAACACCATCGACCAAACGTTATCGACCTTCTTACCAAACACGACGATCCTTTTTCAATCCGGCGGTGCACGACGTGCGCCGCATCACTCGGACTGCTTTTATCGCGCCGTCGACCGCACTCCACCTGCCCCGCGTAGCGAAAACTGTTGGGCTTCCCCAAAAGTCCCGAACGTGCGTTCCAGTGGTGATTTCGACTTCGACTTTCGCCGACGAATTGCCGATTTTCGGCTTCAAAACGATGAATGCTATGAAACGCGATGCCAGTTCGGTTTTCTGCCTACCCACTTGGCTTTCATCGCCTCACGTTCAATAGTGACACGTTAGTGACATTAAGCGGCGACGATGCGAGTGAGAGCCTTAGGGCATAAGCGTTTGCACGAAATTGGCGGGAAAGTGTAGGAATCGAACCTACCAGCCCCCTTGCGAAGGCCTCAACGGTTTTGAAGACCGAGCGAACCACCAGATCCGTACTCTCCCATCGGAGCGCCGTTCAAAATGCGGCGCGACCGACGGGCGAACCTTCGCCGGTATGGTTATGCTATTTTTTTAGGCCCAGAGCGCGGAGTAGGTTACCCGTGAGATCTCCGTTAGCTTTTGTGGAATCGCCATCTTGCGCTGGATCGCTCGACGCACCGTTTGCACCGACATAATAGTGTTGCAATAAGACGTCGTCTTTGGGCGACGCGGGCGCGGCGACATCGGCGGTCACGGGAGCGTGCTCGGCAACGACTTCGTGCGTCGGAGCCTCTGCGCGAGTGTCGATCGCCGAATGCTCGTTTACGTCTTGCGCCGTCTCGAACGTCACGTGTGAATCCGCGCGAGCGTCTACCAACTCGTGCTCGATCTCGTGCTCGGCAATCGGTTCGTGCGTGATCTCGGGCATCACCGCGTGACCATTCGACGCAATCTCGAGATGCGTGGCATGTACGCTCGCTGACTCGTATGCCGGTGGCGTTTCGGGTGCGCCGAAGTTCGTCGCGAAGAGCGAAAACGATACACTTTTCGATGGCGCCTGCGCAGCGATAGTCGGATCTGCTTTGACCATCGGCGTTTCATGCACGATGTGCGGCACTTCGACTGGCGCGTCGCCGAGCGACGAATGCTCGATGTAAGGCGCCATATGATCGGGCGTCTCAAACGCGAACGGCTTATCTTCGTAACGGGCGGCCGTCGCGACGGTCGCAACTGGCGCAGGGTCGGCGAAGATCGAATTTAACGCATCGAACGAAACCGATAGCTTCTTCATCGGTGCAGCAACCGTTTCAGCTACGGGCGTGACTTGCGACGCGAATGCGCTCGGTTCGGCCGCCGGCGCCTGCATCGCGCGATAATCTTCGAGCGTCTGCGTGACGATCTCGAGCAAGCCAAGTCCCACGGTCTCGTGAACGAGATCGGCTGCCGTTTCGAATTCGATACCGCATCCCCGCGCCAAATCGTCGAGGCGCGTGCGGCCGTCGACGGCGAGCAAAAAGCGCCATTGCCACGGTCGCAAATGCATGGTGGCCGTGCGGTCATCGAAGTCGCCGGTGCGGGTGATCGTATCGAATGGTAAGAGCATGTTTAATCCTCGAGCGAGCCGAGATCGAATTTTGGCATTTCACGATCGCCGCTCTTCAAACACAGAATGAGCGACGAACGGTAACCGTTCCACGTAATTGGGATGACGAACGCCGGTGCGTCCTTGGGAAATCGAACGTCTTCCGCTCGGCCGCGAATGACGACCGGAACGCTGATCATAAAACCGGGTCCGAGATGCTCGCGCGCGTTGCCGGAAATCGTATTTGCGATCTCGCCGACGCAATCCATGAGCAGTTCGTCGCTGCGATCGGTCTCGCCGAAGTGCCCCATGAGTTCGCCGATCATCTCACGCGGCGCCGTATAATACACGCAACCGCGATGCTTTCCCGAGATGCCGATTACGGCGGAAAAATCGTTCATGACGTGATCGGTCGACTCTTTGATGAACGGCATGCTCACCTCAGCCGGAATCTTCGTGACCTGCTTAAAAAAATGCTCGGTTCCCCGTACGAAGATTTTAAGATCGTCTTCGCGCATCGCGGGAGCTTCGTTGTTTTTCGTGATCATGTTCGGGGGGCTCTCAATTCTCCGGTGACGAGAAGATCAATCGATGAAAAGTTCGGAAATCTCGGTTGCGAGCGTTTCTGAGGTAAAGGGCTTGAGTAAAAATCCCGTCGCACCGCGCTTCACGGCTTCGACGGCCGTTCCCCGATCGGCGAGGGCGGAGATCACGAGGATGCGCGTGTCGGCGTTTCGACGTAAGATCGCTTCCACGCACGAGAGACCGTCCATATTGGGCATCGTAATATCCATCGTCACGATCTCGGGGTGAAATTCATCGAAAACTTTGAGCGCTTCCACGCCGTCGGCCGCCATGCGAATTTCGTGGTTGCCTTCGCCGATCTCGCGTTGGATATGACGACGAATGATGTTCGAATCATCGACGATGAGCAGTCTCATGGTTTTTCCCGGTTCAGTTGTAAGCAAGTGTCGCCACGCCATTCGTCGATTGAGGTGCGGGCGCGACCGTCGCCGTCGGGAGGACGAACGAGAATTCGGTATATTTTCCCGGCTCCGAACTCATGCTGAGATTGCCGCCCGCTTTATCGACCACGGCCTCTTTGATAACGTTCATGCCGATGCCACGACCGCCGTCGATCGTCGCCTCATCGAGCGTGGAGAACGCCGGGCGGAAGATGAGTGCGACGACGTGTTCGTCCGATAGCGCCGCGGCTTGCTCCGGTGTGATTATGCGTTTGGCGACGGCCTTATCGCGGATGATCGCGGGATCGAGCCCCGCACCATCGTCGCGGAATGAGAAGGCGAATACGCCCGGGTTCGGGTCGGCGATGCGGCGGATCGAGATCGTTCCCGCGCGCATCTTTCCAATCGAAGTGCGGACCGAGGTCGTCTCGACGCCATGCACGAGGCTGTTGCGTGTCAATTGCACGAGCACGTCGCGCACGGTGCGTCGAAGCTCTTCGGGAAGCGCATCGGTTGCGAAACCCTCGGCGTCGATCGTGATTTCTTTGTGCAACTTGGCCGCCAATTGATGCGCGAAGCCGCCGATGCTTGCGACGACGTCGTTCGCTCCAGCCGTCTCGACCGCCGTCGTCTCGCGACGGGCGCTCGGCGCGATCGGGCTCGGCATGCGTCCGAGGCCGACGAAACGTTCGCGCAGATCTTGTAGTTCGTCGAGGTCTTGTCGCAGTTCCGATTGCGCGATGACGACGGAGAGGAAGTCGTCGCCACCGAGTGCGGATCGCTCGCGTAGCTGCACGATCTTGCCTTCGAAGAGATCGCACGATTTCTCGAAGTACGTCAGCTCCAACACCGATGCGAGACCTTTGATCGTGTGCACGGCGCGGTAGACGACGTCGAGTCGCTGGCGTAAGAGTTCCATGCGCCCCGCAGAGTTCGTCGCGAAGTCCGACGCGCGTAGCGCATCGTTCATCGTCGCAACCTGAACGTTTGCAGTCTTGAGGAAATCGTCGAGATTCGCGGGCTCGACGTGAAGCACGCCGAGTAAGAATTCGAACTGGCGTTCCTTGCGCGCTTCCGATTCACGTAGTTGGCGCTCGAGGCGAACGCGATCCGTGATGTCGGAGACGGCTACGAACACGCGCGCGACCTGTTCGTCCTCGATGATGCGACGGAACGTAAAATTCAAGAACTTGGAATCGAAGCCACCTTCGGGATTTGGAAAGTGGACCTCGATTTCCGCAAGCGGATTGACGCGAAGCACGGTCCGCTCTTTTTTCTTTTTATCGAAGAGCAGATTCATGTAGTCGCGCGAGATTTCGAACGTGCGCTCGGTGAGCAAGCGCTGTAAGAGATTGACGAAGTTATAGCCCTCGAGCTGCGGCATGTGGAACATGCGCTCGAGTTCGCGCGAGTATTGGCCCTGAATGAGGAAGCCGCGATCGAGGAGGAAGAGGCCGCGGTCGACCGTCTCCATGATGAGGTCGGTTCCGGCTTTCGACGATGCGAGTGCGGCGGTCGATTGAAGCGCTTCTTCGGTTCGATGCTCGAGATTTTCGGCATACCGTTCGACTTGTCGACGCGTACGACTGACGCGCTGGAAGAGCGTCACGACCATTGCGAGCACCATGAGGATCGAGAGGCGAAAGATCCAGTTGCGCGCGCCGTTGTTACCCAGGCCCGAAATGTCGAGGCCCGTCGTGATGCTATGCAACGCTTCGTCGATGACGGGCCCTTGCTCCGAGACGGCGAGTTGAGCTGCGAGCGCGCGACGGTGAAAGCTGCCGTTCCCGCCGAGCGCAAGGGCCGGCGCGAGTTTGGTCCACAGATCGTTAACGGTCGCGAGATGCGCTTTTTGCTCGGTGTCGGTCAACGGCTCGACGACGATCTTCTTGCCGTCCACGCCATTGACTTGGCCGCCTTTGAACAAGGCGGAGAGTGCATCGTTAAATGCAGCGGAAGATTTTTGCAACGCGTCGAGTTTGATCGGGTCGGCGGCCCGTGCTTTCGGATCGCTCGCGAGCGTTGCGACGGTGGCACCGATTTGCGCGAGCGTCGTCCGTTCGTCGCCAATGACTTTCGAAACCGAGAGCGTTACGGACGCGGCACGATTGCTCGCGGCGTCCGTGACGGCGATTCCGAAAACCGCGGCCATGAAAATGAACACTTCGAAGAGCAAGATAAGCGTGAGCCCGACGGCTTCGCGTCGGCTCGGTTTTTCGAGTTTGCCTTCGATTTCGGATCGTTCCGACATGATGGGGTGCTCCTGGCTTGTGCATGGATCGCCACGGCGGCTCGTGTCTTGAATCGGCCAATCGACGTGAAATCTGAAGTGGCTTCAGAAAGCGAGCCTCGGCGCCGACAATACAATGTAGAGCCACGCAAGCAATTCGCAAACGTACAGAGGTTAACCAACCCGATGAAACGATGGATCGTCGCCCTCGCCGGAATCGTCACGGTCCTCGGGCCGGGGGCCCTCTACTCGTTCAGTCTCATCAGTACGCCGCTGACGGCCGCCTTCGGATGGTCGGTTTCCGGTGTCTCGTGGGCGTTCGCAATCGCCAACGTATTTCTCGCGATCGGCGCGCTGATCGGCGGAATCGCGAGCGATCGCATCGGCGCGCGTCCGATCGCTGTGACGGGCGTCATATTGTGGGGTGCGGGTTTCGGCGCGTGTTCGACTCTCGGTACGTCGCACAGTCTCGCCGCCTTCTATCTCTTTTTCGGCGTCGTCGGTGGGCTCGGTTGTGGGTTGGCCTACATCAGCGCACTCTCCGCCGTCATCAAATGGTTTCCGAACACCAAAGGTCTCGGCGGCGGACTCATCTTGCTCGGCTTCGGTATCGGATCGACCGTCTATAACGCGATCATCCGAACGCTCCCAACCTTCGCGACGGTCAATGCGGATACGCAAGGTTTCGTAACGGCACAGGCAACGGCAGCCGCGAATCATCTGCCGTTTAACATGTCGCGCTACGTCATGCTGCCGGCGGATATCGATCGGTTCATGGCTCTCCTGCTAAACTCGGGCATCGCGTTCATCGTCGTCGGCGTCGTCGCAGCGCTTTTCGTGACGATGCCGCCGCAAGCGGAACGAGAAGAAGCCACGCTGCTCGACGCGAGCGCGAGTCAGTTTACGCTCAAGATGACGCTCGGCGACGCGCGCTTCTACGTTCTCTGGGCGATGCTGTTCCTCAACGTATTTGGCGGCGTCACGATCATCTCCAATATGGTGCCGATCATGCACGAACTCACGGGCATGTCGACGGGCGACGCGGTCGGCACGTACGCCTATCTCGCGATCTTCAACGGCGTCGGTCGGCTCCTGTGGGGATGGATCTCGGATCGCATCAGTCGCCGCGTGACCTTCGCGCTCGTGCTCGGCGGACAATCCGTCGCGTTCTTCATCCTCGATGGCACGAAAGATCCGCTCTTCATCCTGGTCGCCATTAGCATGTTACTGCTGTGTTATGGCGGCGGATTTGGCATCATGCCCGCACTTAATTCCGATTTTTTCGGCTCGAAGCATTTCGGTGCGAATTACGGCGCGCAGCTTTCGGCATGGGGACTCGCGGCCGTCGCGGGCGTCTATTTTACCGGCATCATGAAAGGCCTCAGCGGCTCATTTACGGGCATCATGCAGCCCGTCTCGATCATGTTGCTCGTCGCGATGCTGCTGCCGCTCATCATCGAGACTCCGAAGAAGGCGAAGTCCGTAAAGGTCGCCGCTCCCGTCGCCGCCTGAGGGCGGTTCCTCTTCGGAGGGAGAGCGCACGATGCGTCCCGTCGCTACGGCGATGTGGGCGCATCTCCGTGTCTTGGGGAAAAGCATCGGAATCATCATGCAGACACGCGCAGTTTTTCTCACCATCTTCGGTTTGCTCGCCGCGGCAGCAGCCGCCGTTTTTCTCGGAATCTCGATCGATCGTAACCTCTACGCACCGGGCTATGAAAAATTCGCTCTGCACCTCGGGGTGCGCGATGCGATCGGGTCGCAATTCCCCGCGCTGTACGATCACGATCTCGGGACGGAACGCATCGTGCGCAAGATCTATAGCGTCGTCGCCTTCGCCATCGTCGGCTTCTTTGCAAGCCCGCTATTCGTCGCGACGATCCGCCTGCGGACGAGCGCACTCCTCATCATGGGATTTAGCCTCGCCATCGAAATCGCGCAGCGCGCGATGCATTATCCCGAAAGCCTCGTCTCGAACGCTTTCGATCTCGCGTGTGGCGCGCTCGGCGGCCTCCTTGGGGCGATTGCCTGGAACGGCGTCGCCCGGCTTTACGTGCGCACGCGCACGTAAAACAACGCAGGGACCGAGACTTTGCGACGCAAAGTCGAGATCATGGAAGTGCGCCGGGCGATCGCCGATCTCGCCGAGGTTCGCGGTCGGATGGCGACCGTGCAGCGCTTCGACGGTTATTCGGGGCCCGCGGCGATCGCAAGCGGTCTGGTCGCCATCGCCTCCGGCATCGCGCAGGCAGTCCTCGATCCACAACCGCGGTCGTTCGCCGATCGGCAGACCTATCTCGGGATTTGGCTCGCATGTTTGGGCTTCGCGCTCGCTCTCAATTACGGCGCGATCGTCATTTGGCGCCTGCGCAACCCGGGCGCTCAGGCGGGCGTGCAATTCCGCACGGTCGGCATGAGCATCGCACCCGCCATCTGCTGTGGCGGCGTCGTGACACTCGCGCTCGTCTGGCGCGGGCTCGATGATCTACTCCCCGGGATGTGGTGCGCGACCTACGCGCTCGGGCTCTTCGCGTCACGCGCGATGGTGCCGCGCGCCGTCGTTTTCGTTGCGGCCGCGTTCGGCGCGGCAGCCGCGGTGTTGCTCTTGATTCCCACGATCAACCCGCTCGCCTGGTGGATTATGCCGGGCGCGTTCGGGATCGGCCAAATTCTCATCGGCGCGATCGTTCGAGCCGATCTTCCCAAGGAATAGGATGCAAATGAAACCCGTCGCCCCGTTTGCCTACGAAGGCCTCGATCGACTCTTTCACGAGCGCGGGCGGCTTGCCGTGTGCACGTGTCTGGTCGCGAATGCCGGCGCTACGCGCTTCACGGCGCTTCAAGAAGCGTGCGGCCTCACCGATGGTAATCTCAATCGGCACCTGCACGCCCTCGCCGAGACGGGAATCGTCGCACTCGAACGCGTTCGTGATGGAAATCGCTCGGTGACGACCGTGCGCATTACCGCCGATGGCAAGGCGCGGTTTCTCGCGTATGTCGACGAACTCGAAGCGATCGTACGTGCCGTCAATGCGACGGAGCCCGCACGCGGTGCGCACATCGCCGGCTTCCGTCTCGCGGGCCAATCATGATCGAACGTCGCCAAGCAACCGCGATCCCCGATCGCACCGCTGTCCCAAAGCACGTGGCGATCATCATGGATGGCAATCGCCGCTGGGCGCGCGATCGTGGCTTACCGACGGTCGCAGGCCACCGCGCGGGCGCGACGACGCTGCGCGAAATCGCGCGGGCCGCTTCGGATCGCGGCCTCGGGATTCTCACCGTCTACGCATTCTCGGAAGAAAACTGGCGCCGTGAAGCGAGCGAAGTCTCGCTGCTCATGGATCTCGTGCGCGGATTCGCCACGGGTGAAGCGGCGGCACTGCGCGAGGCAAACGTCCGGGTACGCGCGATCGGCCGAACGGCCGCACTTCCTGAAGCGACGCGAGTCGCCGTCGAAGCGCTCGTCGCCGCGACCGCCTCGTGTACCGGGTTGCTCCTCAATCTCGCGCTCAATTACGGCGCGCGCGGCGAGCTTTGCGATGCGATGCGCGCCCTCGCATGCGACGTGCGGAGCGGCTCGCTAGCCCTCGATTCGATCGACGACGACGTGCTCGGCAAGTACCTCTACACGGCGGGCCTGCCCGACCCCGATCTGCTCATCCGCACGGGCGGCGAGCTCCGCGTCTCGAATTTTCTGCTCTATCAGATCGCCTACGCCGAACTTTGGGCGACGCGAACGCTGTGGCCCGATTTCGATGCGGCGCAACTCGACATCGCGCTCGGCGAATTCGCCTCGCGCCAACGGCGATTTGGTTCGTAGCAGCGCAATCGGAAAACGCGCGGGCTCGGACTTTTCTCGCATGATATACTACACCATGTGAAAACACGGCCGGATATCCGTAACCTCGCCATCATCGCGCACGTCGACCATGGCAAGACCACCCTCGTCGATGCCATGCTCAAGCAAAGCGGCGTCTTTCGCGAGGGCCAGGCGACCACGACTCGCGTCATGGACTCAAATCCCCTCGAACGCGAGCGCGGGATAACGATTCTCGCAAAGAATACCGCAATCAAGCACGGCGACATCAAATTCAATATCGTCGACACGCCGGGCCACGCCGACTTCGGCGGCGAGGTCGAGCGCGTGTTGCAGATGGTTCAGGGCGTGTTTTTGCTGGTCGATGCCGCGGAAGGCGTGATGCCGCAGACACGGTTCGTGCTCCGCAAGGCGCTCGAACTCGATCTCAAAGTGCTCGTTGCCGTCAATAAAATCGATCGCAAAGATGCACGCGCGAGCGAAGTCGTCAACGAGGTCTTCGACCTCTTCATCGAGCTCGGTGCCTCAGACGAACAAGCCGAATTCCCCGTCGTGTACACGAACGGTCGGGCCGGCATCGCGAAGTATAAACTCGAAGACGAGAGCGATAACCTCGAGCCGCTTTTCGAGACGATCGTGCGCCACATTCCGGAAGCTCCCGCCGAAGATGGCGGCTTCCAGATGCTCGTCTCGGCGATCGACCACAATAAGTATGTCGGCCGTATCGGCATCGGACGCGTCTTCCGCGGCTCGTCGAAAGTCAATTCACCGATCGCGCGTATCTCGCACGACGGCGCGGTCGAAAACGGCCTGCGCCTCACGAAGCTCCTCACGTTCGCCGGCCTCGAGCGCGTCGAAGTCGAAGATGCGAGCGCCGGCGACATCGTCTGCGTCTCGGGCATCGATGGCCTCAACATCGGCGACACGATCGCAGATGCCGCGTTCCCCGAGGGCATCACGGCCGTCGCCGTCGACGAGCCCACCGTCTCCATGTTCTTCATGGTTAACGCCTCGCCGCTCGCGGGCAAAGAAGGCAAGTTCCTGACCTCGCGTCAGATCCGCGAGCGCCTCATGCGCGAACTCGAAGTCAACGTCGCGCTGCGCGTCGAGGATACCGATAGCGCCGATACGTTCGAAGTGCGCGGCCGTGGCGAACTGCATCTCTCCATCCTCATCGAGAACATGCGTCGCGAAGGTTACGAGATTGCGGTTTCCAAGCCGCAGGTCATCATCACCGAGCGCGACGGCAAAAAGATGGAACCTGTCGAGTACGTCGTGGTCGACGTGCAAGAAGAGTACGCCGGTGCCGTCATCGAGTCGCTCGGCAAACGCAAAGCGCAGATGTCGAATATGCTCACCGTCGGCGATTCGCGTCGCCTCGAGTACACGATGCCGACGCGCGCGATCTTCGGTCTGCGCGGCGAGTTGCTCACGCTCTCACGCGGCACGGCGATCATGTCGCACACGTATTACGATCACCAGCCCTTCGCGGGTGAACTTCCGGGCCGTAGTGTCGGGGCGCTCGTCACGAGCGAAACGGGCATGACGACCGCATACGCGATGTCTGGCCTCGAAGCGCGCGGACGGTTTTTCGTCGGCGAAGGCATCGAAGTCTACGAAGGCATGATCGTCGGTCGCGCCAACGACGACAAGGATATCGCGCTCAACGTCGTGCGCGCGAAAAAGCTCACGAATATGCGCGCTTCTGGTACGGACGATAGCAATAAGCTCTCACCGCCCGAAGAGA
>JANYGA010000119.1 GCA_025359485.1 Rhodospirillales bacterium
CGCGCGACGGCGCGCCCGTCTCCATGCCGATGGCGTGGGCCGAGATAGAGGCCCTGGCGCGCAAACGCCCGCGTGGCAAGGCAGCGCTCGCGGGCACCGAGGGCGAATTCGCTCGCTTCACGATTGCAAATGCCCCCGCGATGCTCGCCGAACGCGGCGATCTCTGGGGCGGCGCATCGTGGCGCGAACAGCAACTCGAACCCGCGCTCGCCGCCGCGCAAGCGACTTGGAGGTAGGCCGTGGCCCACGCGATTTGGACCGGAGCGATCAACTTCGGGCTCGTGACGATTCCGGTAAAATTGCAAACCGCGATCCGCACGAACGATCTCAAATTCAATTTCTTGCACAAGACCGACGAGGGTCGCATCAATAACGTTCGCCGCTGTTCGATCGATGGCGAAGAAGTCGGTTTCGGCGATCTCGTCAAGGGCTTCGAATACGAGAAGGGTCGTTACGTCATCATCAGCGATGAAGACTTCGATCGCGTCAACGTGGAGGCGACGCAATCGGTCGATATCGTTCAGTTCGTCGATCTCGCGGAGATCGACCCGATGTTTTTCGACAAGCCGTATTATCTCGAGCCCGAGAAGCGCGGCCGCCACGCCTACGCGCTTCTGCGCGAGGCGCTTCGCGAATCGGGCAAAGTCGGCATCGCGAAAGTCGTGATTCGCTCGCGCGAACATCTCGCGGCACTCAAGCCGAGCGGCGATGCGCTCGTTCTCGAGCTCATGCACTTTGCCGATGAGATCGTCGAGACGTCGACGCTCGACCTGCCCGCGAGTGAAAAGCCGGTCGCAAACGAAATGAAAGTCGCGAAGATGCTCATCGACACGATGACGGAAGCGTTCCATCCCGAGACGTTCAAAGATTCCTATCGCGAGCAGATGATGGCGATGATCGAGGCGCGTGCCGCGGGCAAAGATCTGCCCAAAGGCGAGACCAAAGCGCCCGTGCGCGACAACGTCGTCAATCTCATGGACGTGTTGCAGAAGAGTCTCGAAGCGTCGAAGAAACGTGGCGACGCGGCGTCGGCCTCACACGACGAAGCCGCACCGAAAAAGAAACCACGGCGTAAATCGTCGGCGGCTTGACCGCGCGCGGTTAGCGCGCGAGCGTCTCCGCGAAATCTTCGGCGACGCGCGCGTAGATTTCGCCCATCGTGGGATGGAGGTGCGGCATCTCGGCGACCTCGCGCGTGGTCGCGCCCCGATCGATGAGCGCGATCGCTTCCCCGATGAGATCGATCGCATCGTCGCCAACGATCGTCACGCCGAGAATGCGGCCGTCGTGCCGCGCGATCATCTTCACGAAACCTTCCGCCATATCGGAAACGAGCGCCTTGCCGACGTCGGAAAACGGATGGCGCCGCACGTCGAACGCGATGTCGCGTTCGCGACACGCGTGCTCCGTGAGGCCTGCGACCGCGACTTGCGGTTGCGTGTACACGGCGTGCGCTTCGAAGCGATCGAAGTCGGCGGCGAGCGACGTGCCGTCGAGCGCGTTTCGTGCGGCGAGTCGTCCCGTATATTCGGCAACGTGCACGAGGCAACGTCGGCCGATGACATCGCCCGCGGCGAAGATCGCGGGATTGCTCGAGCGCAGCGCCGCATCGACGACCACGCCGCCGCGTGCGTCGCACGTAACGCCCGCGCGTTCGAGATCGAGCGAGGCGACGCTCGGCACACGATGACTCGCGAGCATGATCGCATCGACGTCGATCCGGGCTTCGCCCGCGCGCTCGCGCACGTTCACGCAATGCTTCGCGCCCGAACCATCGTGCGGCTCGACGATCGAAACGATGTCGCAGCCGACGCGCACGTCGACGCCGTCGCGCGCGAGAGCGCGGGCGATCGCTTCGCCGACATCGGGGTCTTCGTTGCGAAGCAGCGTCGCCTCGCGTTGAAGGAGCGTGACCCGCGCACCGAGCCGCGCGAAATACTGCGCGAACTCGCAGCCGACGGGACCGCCGCCGATCACGGCGAGGCGCTGCGGCGCTTCCGTCATCTCGAGCGCTTCATCGCTCGTGAAATACGTCGCACGCGCGAGGCCCGGAATCGCCGGTGCGACGATATGCGATCCCGTCGCGATCACGAAGGCATCGGCCATTACATGCCGATCGTCGATCGCGATCGTATCGTGCGAGACGAAACGCGCGAGGCCGCGCGAGAGCGGATAGGCTTCCAAATCGTGGATGCGATCGTTCGCGAAATATTCCACGAGTTCGCGTTTGCGCGCGACGACCGCTCGGAGATCGATGCGTTCCGCGGCAACGCGAACGCCGAGATGCGACGCGCTTTCCACGTCGCCGAGACGCTCGGTCGAACTCAGTAACGTTTTTGCCGGCATGCAGCCTCGGCGGATACACGTTCCCCCGAGTTCGCCCGGCCCGCTCACGAGCATCACGGAGCGACCGCGGGCGCGAGCGGCCTCCGCGGCCGCGAACCCCGCCGTCCCGGCACCGATAACGCAAAGATCGACACGCTCGCTCATACAGCGGTAGCTACCCGCTCTGCCACGATACTATTGCGCGATTAAGCTATGGCGTTGCGACGCGTCGCGACGATTCCGAGGACGAGGGCGACGAAAGCGAAGAACGCCGAGATCGCACCCGTCCAGCCCGCACCATAGGTCGCGAGCACGGCGGCGCTGATCGTCGGCATGACGACCCCGGCCACGGATTCGAGCGACGAACCCGCGCCGAGCACGGTGCCGCGAAGATGCTCGGGCGCGGCGTTCGTCAGGAGCGTCGCGAGCGTGGCGTTGGTGACGGAGAGTGCGAATGCGAAGATGATTTGCGTGAGGAAGAGCGCGATCGCTCCGTGCATGAATGGTACGGTAACGAAATAAACGCACGCTGCCGCGAAGCCAACGTTCGAGGTGAGTCGCACGCCGAAGCGATCGACCATGCGGCCCACGACGCCGAGTTGGAAGACGATGCTCATCGCGCCGAAGCCCGCAAAAAAATAGCTCGTCTCGGTCGGCCCGAAACCCGCGACCGCTGCGAGCACGAGGGCGAAGACGGCGAACCACGCGTAGAGCGCGAGTGAATAGGCGAGCTTCTGGACGAGCACGGGTGAGACGTGGACGTCGCCGAGCGAGCGTACGATGTCGCGAAAGCCGCTGCTCTCGGCTTTTTCGCCGTGTTCGGCAACGTCTTCGGGCAAGAAGAAAATCGTGGCGATCAGCGTGAGCACTTGCAATCCCGCAGCGAGCAAAAATGGCATCGCGTAGCCGAATCGCGCGAGCAACAGGCCGCCCGCAACGGGACCGAGCACGAGTCCCGCGGAGAACGCGGCACCGACGAATGCGAACGCGCGCGAGCGTTCCTCGGGCTCGACGCGATCGGCAACGTAGGCTTGCGTGACGGAGATATTTCCGCCGGAAATGCCTTCGATGATCCGCGCGACGAAAACCCAAAACAGCGTCGGTGCGAAGGCGAGCCCCGCCCACCCGATCGTCGCGCCGATCTGCGAGATGATGAGCACGCGTTTGCGTCCGATGCGATCGCTGATGTTTCCCCAAAGTGGTCCCGCGAGAAATTGACAGAGTGCGAAGACGGCGAAGAGGACGCCGACCAAAATCGTTGAGGCACCAAAGTGCTTCACGTAATACGGCAAGATCGGAATCAGAATACTGAACCCGAGGATGTCGATGAACGTGATGCCTAAAATCGGAAAGAGTTTGGCGAACACGAACCTACGACGCCGTTCGTGCAGGCGTTGTGTCGCGGTGGGAGCGAGGGAGCCCTAGGCGCTAGGCGCTTTGCGAGAGAACGTTTGCGTAGGCGTCGCCTTCGAGCGATACGATGATCGAGGGCGCCTGCGGCGTCCAGGCGAGATCCGCCCGCGCACGCTCGGCCGTAATCGCTTGGTCGAGAGCCAGGCACTCGCCGAAATGGCCCATCATGCGCGCGGGAACGGTTGCGGTCTCGCCGCCCTTGCCCGCACCTCGGCTCGCAGCCGCCGCGATCTCGGCGACGGTAAAGCGATCGTCGTTTGCGGCATTGTAGGCCCGTCCCGGACGTCCGCGTTCGAGGGCGAGCGCAACGAGGTCGCCGAGATCGCCGACGTCGATCGTGGCCCAGCGGTTGCGGCCGTCGCCAACGATCGTTGCGGCGCCACGTTCGCGCGCGCTCGCAACGAACATGGTCGCGATCCCGCCTCCGCGACCGTACACGATTCCGGGCCGAATGATGAGCGCGCGAACGCCGAGTTTGGTCATTTCGATCGTCGCTCGCTCGAGCTCGACCCGGCGCGCGACGAATGCTGGGGGCATCAGCGGCGCGTCTTCCGTTGCCGGCGAATCGCCCGTCGCGCCGTAGACCCACGAGCCGCTGATGTAGACGAAGGTTTTTTCGGTGCCGGCGAGCCCTTTGCGAATCGCGCGGAGCGCACCGTTATCGACGGCGAACGGATCGGCATCGGTCACGTTGACGCAATAGACGACGGCGTCGACGTTACGGACGGCATCGACGAGCGTTTGCGGCTTTGCGGCGTCGGCAGAAATCGATGGTGTGCCGCGAGCGGCGAGTTTTGCTTTGGCGGCGTCGCTTCGAGCCGTTCCCATGGTGTTGTGACCGCGCGCGCGCAGCGCTTCGTCGACCGCGCTACCGATGTAACCGGTGGCGCCGATGAGGAGGACGTTCATATATACGGGGTGTCGGCTAGTCCGGCATGCGCTATGAGCGTTCGTATGCCGACGCAACTGGAACGTGATGCGTTGGGTTGCGTCGCTCGTACTATGAGCGTGAGAGCCCAAGGGCCGGTCGGCGTAGCGATCGCGATCTTCTTCATTTTTCTCTGGGCGTCGGCGTACGTGCCGAGCAAGATCGCATCGACGCAATCGGACCCCCTGTGGTTCCTCGCCTTGCGGTTCGCAACGGCCGGTTCGATCCTCGCCGTGCTCGCACGCGTCTACGGGAACGTGTTCCCGCGCACGCTTCGCGGGTGGCTCGTCGCGGGCGGACTCGGTATTCTCGCAAACTCCCTGTATCTCGGTCTTACCTATACCGCGTTGCACCATCTCTCGTCCGGAATGGGCGCCATCATTGCGAGTACGAATCCGCTCGTGCTCGGGCTCGTCGCACCGAAACTCCTTGGCGAAAAATTAACGATGCGCAAAGCGCTCGGGCTCGCGCTCGGTTTCGGCGGCGTGATCGCGGTCGTTTTGGCACGTGGTGGCAGCGCTTCGGCCGCGCCGGGCGACGTGCTCCTCGCGTTTCTCGGCGTCTGCGCGAGCGTCGCATCGACGCTGCTGTACAAGCGCGCCGCGATGGGGACGAGTTTGCTCGCGATCAACGCGATCCAACTCATCGTCGCGGGTCTCGTCCTCGTGCCGGTCGCGTTCCTGACGGTCGGCACGCCGCACGCGCATATCACTCCCGAACTCATCGTATCGTTCGCGTATCTCGTCCTCGTGCTCAGCGTCGGCGCATCGCTGATCTGGTTCTGGTTGCTCTCGCACGGCGAAGCGAGTCGCGTGAGTGCGTTCTATTACCTCACGCCCGTCTTCGGTCTCGCACTCGCCGCGCTGATCTTGCACGAGCCCGTGCACGCGAGCGATCTCGTCGGGCTCGCGGCGATCGCGGGCGGAATCACACTCGTCCAGCGCGCATGAAGGCGCCGATGCATGACCGTGTTGCCCTCGTTACCGGTGGCTCGCGAGGGATCGGTGCGGACGTCGTCCGCGCGCTCGCTCGCGACGGGACGCGCGTTTTTTTTACCTACGCAAATGCTGCGGGGGCCGCGCACGCGCTCGTTGCGGAACTCGGTGAGGCGACGGTCGCGTGCGCGCAGAGCGACGTCGGCGATCCCGCCGCGCACGAACCGCTCGTCGCGCGGACGATCGCGCGGTTCGGTCGCATCGATACACTGGTAAACAATGCCGGAATTTTTGCCGAGAACCCATTCGACGGAGATGATTTCGCAGCGTGGCGTGCCGGTTGGAAGCGCACGTTCGACGTCAATCTCTTCGGTGCGGTCGATCTCGCGTACGTGGCGATGCAGCAGATGCGCGCGCAAGATGTGGTCGCGCACGGCGTGCGCGGGCGCGTGATCAACGTCGCATCGCGCGCCGCGCATCGCGGTGAGATGACGTTTGCGGATTACGGTGCGAGCAAAGCGGCACTCGTGAACTTCACCAAATCGATCGCTCGCGGATGTGCCCGAGCCGGCATCGTCGCCTTCGCCGTCGCGCCCGGTTTCATCGAAACGGATATGGCGACGGAGACGCTCGCAGAATCGGGCCCGGCGATTCGCGGCGATATTCCGTCCGGACGCGTCGGTGGCCCGGATGAAGTCGCGAGCATCGTCGCGTTTCTCGCATCGGGCGGCGCGGATTACGCAACGGGCACCACGATCGACGTCAACGGCGCCTCGTACGTGCGATAACAGGGTCGCTCGCGACCTACGCGAACGATGTGCGACCGTGCCCTGGTGGCGGAATTGGTAGACGCGCTGGTTTCAGGTATCAGTAATCGCAAGGTTGTGGGGGTTCGAGTCCCTTCCTGGGCACGACGATCGAAAAGCCCCGTGCACGACACGGGGCTTCGTTTTGCGTCGCGCTATTTCACGATGATCTTGGCATGCATGTAGCGATGGTAGGTGCAGTAGTACGCGTACGTTCCGGGTTTGTCGAAGGTGTGTCGGAACGTCGCGCCCGTCGGCATGTCGCCCGAATCGAAGGCCCTATCGTCGGCTGCCACCGTGTGGCCGACGGTGTCAGAGTTTTTGAAGAGCACGGTATCGCCGACCTTGATCGTGACGGGATCGGGCGTAAAGGCGTAATCTTTCGTGTCGACGATGGCGGCGGGCGACGCGGTGGGAGCCGGGGAAGCGGTCGCGGTCGTCACGGGTTCCGCGATACTACGATGCGGCGCGACTGCGAACATCGCGGTTAAAACGAGACCGGCTGCGAGGGCGTACGAGGCGGGTTTCATGGTTGTGTGGCCTCCAAGTGAGGGTTCGTTGCCGCGGCAACGCGGAGCGGCCGGTCTGCTTTGGACCGACCAAAAGCGGAGGCGGGTTCCGTCTCGCGCTTTAGAATTGGAACTGTTGTGCTAACAGAATCGTCACGTCGTGCCTGAAACTCTCGTAAAAGTCGTCTTGCCCGAAATGGGCGAATCCGTGACCGAAGGTTCGATCGTCGAGTGGCGGGTCAAAGTCGGCACGTGGATCGACGCCGGCGCGACGCTCGTAGACGTAACGACGGATAAGGTCGACGTCGAGGTGCCCGCGCCTGCCGCGGGCCTCGTGACGAAGCTCGCAGCCGAAGAGGGCGCCACGGTCAACGTCGGGGCGTTGCTCGCGGAGATCGACACGTCGGCCGTTCGGCCCGATAGCGCGGCAACGCCGTCGCCGGTGAGCACGACGAGCCCGCCCGTGCCGGTGATCGCGGCGTCTCCAGAAGCGAGGCCCGCGTCGAACGGCTCGCACGCGAGTGGCACCGCGTCGCATCGCGCGCAACGACTCGCCGAGCGTCGCCACCTCGATCTCAAGACCGTCGTCGGCTCGGGACCGGGCGGCATGATTCTGTACGCCGACGCGATCAAGGCACGGGTCGCCTCGAACGGCCATGCCGCACCCGCCGCGGCACCGCAACTTCCGCCAGTGGCCATCGGTGCGACGGCGACGCCGATCAAAGGGCCGGCAAACGCCCTCGTCGGTGCGATGGAACAGTCCTTAACCATTCCGACGGCGACGAGCTTTCGCACGTTGCAGGTGGGCACGCTCGAAGCACGCCGCGCCGAATTGAACGCCGCGCTCAAAACCGCTGGTCGGCCCGAGAAGATCTCATTCACACACCTCATCGCGTTCGCGCTCGTCCGGGCGGCGCACGAATTCCCGGCGATCGTCACGAGTTTTCGCCGCGAAAACGGCGTCGCGACGCGCGTCGATAACGGCATCCACATCGGCATCGCGGTCGACACATCGCGCAAAGATGGTTCGCGCTTTCTCGTGGTGCCCGTCATCAAAAACGCCGACACGCTCGATTTCATCGGATTCCGTAGCGCCTACGAAGCGCTCATCGCGAAGGCGCGTGATGGCAAGCTCGGTGCCGACGATCTTTCCGGTGCATCGTTCACGCTCACCAATCCCGGCGGCATCGGCACGGTCGCGTCGGTCCCACGTCTTACCGCGGGTCAAGGCGCGATTCTCGCTGCGGGTGCGATCGCGTTTCCGCCGGGGTTCACAAGCGCCGATCCCGCGGCGCTCGCATCGATCGGCGTCGAGAAGATCATGACGCTGACGAGCACGTATGACCACCGCGTCATTCAAGGCGCGCAATCGGGCGAATATCTCAAGCGCGTCGATGAGTTCCTCGCGGGCAAAGACGGGTTCTACGACAGCGTTTTCGCGAGTGCCGGGCTCGCGGCGCCTCGCTCCGGCGCGAACGCACGCGCGGTCGCAACGAGCGCCGCGCCCACGCGCGCGAATCTCGCGCAGCCGCCGGTCGTCGCGACCGCCGTGACCGATCAACACGCGACCTTACCGCGCGAGATCGAGCCCTATTCCGAAGAACTCTTGCGTGCGGTTGCCGCGGGGATGGCGATCCTCTCATCGTACCGCCGTCACGGACATCTCGCCGCGACGCTCGATCCGCTGGGCACGCAGCCGCAAGGCGATCCCGCACTCGATTGGCATAACTACGCGCTGACGCCGAGCGTGATGTCGGCGATTCCCGCGTCGATCTTGCGCACGAAAGTCGCGGGCAGTACGCTCGCCGACGTCGTCGCCGAATTGCGCAAGACGTACAGCTCCACGATCGCCTACGAAGTCGAACATATCGCCAATATCGAGCAACGCGAATGGCTGCGCGATTACATCGAGATGGGAACGCACTTCGTCCAGCTCGCGCCCGATCGCGCGCGCAACGTGCTCGAACGGCTCACCAAAGTCGAATCGTTCGAGCGCTTTCTGCGCAAGACGTATATCGGTGCGAAGACGTTTTCGATCGAGGGCCTCGACGTCATGGTGCCGATGCTCGAAGAGCTCGTTACGTTGCTCGCGGCCGACGGCGTGGAGACCGCCGTGCTCGGCATGGCGCACCGCGGCCGCCTCGCGACGATCGCGCACGTGGTCAATCGGCCCTACGAAGAATTGCTCGCGGAATTCGAAGCGGCGACGCAACGCGGCGAAGGCATCACCGACGACATCACGGGCGATGTCAAGTACCATCACGGCGCCGTCGGCACGTACGCATCGGCGCACGGGCCGATCGCCGTCGCCCTTGCGAATAATCCGAGCCATCTCGAAGCCGTCGACGGCGTCGTGGAAGGCCGCACGCGTGCGTTGCAAACCGACCGTGCGTCTTCACCCGCCAAGCTCGATACGGGTCGCGCGGCGCCGATCCTCATCCACGGCGATGCGGCATTTTCGGCTCAAGGCGTCGTTGCTGAAGTCCTGAACCTTCAGGCACTCGCGGGCTATGCGACGGGCGGCACCGTCCATATCATCAGCAACAATCAGGTCGGCTTCACGACCGATCCCCGCGACGCGCGCTCGACCTTCTACGCATCCGATCTCGCCAAAGGCTTCGACGTGCCGATCGTGCACGTCAACGCAGACGACGTCGATGCGTGTATAGCGGCGGTCCATCTCGCGATCGATTTCCGGCGCAAATTCGGTCACGACGTCATCATCGATCTCATCGGGTATCGTCGCTTCGGGCATAACGAAACGGACGAACCCGCCTACACGCAGCCCGATATGTACGAGCGGATCAAATCGCATCCGACCGTACGCGAACTCTACGCGCAAAAACTCATCGCGCAGGGCATCGTCACCGCCGACGACGTCAACGCACTGCTCGCGCGTGCGACCACGCGCCTTACGGCCGCACATCAAACCGTCAAGAGCGGAGCGTGGACGGGCGATATCGGGCCGCACGTCGGCAGTTCGGGCGATGCGAACGCACACGTCGAGCCGACGGTCGACCGCGCGCAACTCCTGGCATGGAGCGAGGCGCTCGTCGCGGTGCCCAGCACGTTTACGATTCACCCCAAACTCATCCGGCAACTCGAACGCCGCAAGGCGACCTTTGCGACCGAGGGTGAAGTCGATTGGGGCTTGGGCGAAGCGCTCGCGTTCGCATCGTTGCTCGCCGAGGGCACGCCGATTCGCCTCACGGGACAAGACGCACAGCGCGGCACGTTCTCTCATCGCCACCTCGTCTATCACGACGCGAAGACCAACGCCACGTACGCGCCGATCCAACATCTCGCCGACGCGAACGCGAGTATCGAACTCTACAACAGCCCGCTCTCGGAATATGCGTGCCTCGGATTCGAATACGGATACGCGGTCGAAGCGCCGAACGCGCTCGTGTTGTGGGAAGCGCAATTCGGCGACTTCAACAACGGCGCGCAAATCATCATCGATCAATTCATCGCTGCGGGCCAAGCGAAGTGGGGCGAAACCTCGCGGCTCGTCATGCTCTTGCCGCACGGTTACGAAGGCGCGGGCCCCGAGCATTCGAGTGCGCGCATCGAACGCTTCCTGCAGCTCTCGGCCGAAGGCAGCATGCAGATTGCGAACTGCTCGAATGCCGCGCAGTACTTCCATCTCTTGCGTCAGCAAGCGCGTCAACCGCGAGCGCTCCCGCTCGTGATCTTCACGCCGAAAAGCCTCTTACGCATGAAGGCCGCGGCGGGCCATATCGACGCACTCACGTTGGGTGAGTTCCAACCCGTCATCGACGACGCGCGCTATACGGAAAACGCCGCGACGGTGGAACGCGTGATCCTGTGCTCGGGGAAGATCTACTACGATCTCATCGGCAACGATGCGTATGCGAATGCGACGAAGACCGCGATCGTGCGTGTCGAGCTGCTCTCACCGCTGCCCGTCGCCGATATCGTCGCGACGCTCGAACGCTATTCGAACGTCAAACGCGTCATCTGGGTTCAAGAAGAACCCAAGAACATGGGCGCGCGCGCACACGTCCGACGCCGCATCTTCGATCGCTTGCCCAACGGCATCGGCGAAGTCGATTACATCGGTCGCCCGTATCGGGCGAGCCCCTCGGAAGGCTACGGCGGCGCACATGCCGTCGAGCAAGAACGCATCGTGCGAGAGGCGCTTACCGAGAGATAGGGCTCGATTACCGACGGGAATTCGCCACGATCTGCCGCAACGCTTTGCAGACCGATAACGCCGCGAAAGGTCGCGTCATGCATCTCGAACCGTATCTCTATTTCGACGGGACGTGCGAGGAGGCGCTCGCGTTCTACGCTTCGGTCTTCGGCGGAAGAATCGAAGGCTTGATGCGCTTCGAGGGCACGCCGATGGCCGAAGCGATGCCTCCCGAGGCGCGCCAGAAAATCATGCACGCGAGCTTCAAGTCGCCGACGCTCGCATTCATGGCCGCCGATAGCAACCGCGCGAATGAGTGCGATGGTAGCCGCGTATCGCTCTCGCTTTCCTCGCGCGACGTCGCCGAGGGCCAACGCGTATTCGATGCGCTCTCGTCCGGCGGTGCGGTCGGAATGCCGTATGGCAAGACATTTTGGGGCGCGATGTTCGGGACGTTGACCGACAAGTACGGAATCGACTGGTTGATCAACTGCGAGCTTCCCGCCACGCCGTAGCGACGGTAACGCCAGCGCGTCGCGCTACGAATGCAACTCGAAGTACGTGCCGCCGTTGCCGCGCCGAACGGGTTTGAGTTTGCGCGCGGGCGCGGTGGGCGGAATTCCGGCGAATGCGGCCCGAAGATCCGAGACGATGCGCGCATCGACGAAATAGCCATGGCCCGCTTTGTCGGAACTTTTGAAGCGGCTGACGTCGATCGTATCGACGCCCGAGCATACGATGAGTTCGCTCCCGGCCTGACCCGCGCGCTGATGACCGTGAACGCTCTGCGACTGCCGGAGCGCGAGATCGCTATTGGAGACGTAGAGCGTGACGAGGGCGGCTTTGGCTCGCGTCTGCGGCGGGCGGCCCGAACACGTCCTCGCTTCGCTCAATTCTTCGTGCAGCGTGCCCGAGTCGATGTCGGGCGCGAAAAAGACGGATCGGTCGAGGCACTGCATGCAACGGCTCTCGCGGAGTGCAGCAATCCCCATCGCTGCGAAGCGCGAACCGAGGCTATGCGATGCGAAGGAAAAGGTCGCCGTCGGGTATGTTTTGCGCAGCGTCGCGACGAGTGCGCGGAAATGCGGCAAGGCCCATGTGGCATTCGTTTCGTCTTTGAGGTACGCGAGAAGACTCGTCGCCTTGGCCGGCCATGAAAAGAGTACGACGGGTCCTGAAAATTTCAGCAGTCGCTGTAGGGTCAGCGCGTCGGTTGCGGCGCGTTTGAACGGCGTATAGTAGCCGTGGACGAATACGAGGATGCGTCGTGTGCCGCCCGCCGCGAATCGACCGCCGATCGCCTTTGCTAGCGCGGCGCTCGAGGCGCAAGAGACGAGCGTAGCTCGCTCGGCGGACTCGCGGACGAAACCATAAGAAATCAGCGCTCGTCGCTGGCCGTCGATGCCACGTTCGCCAGTAAAGAGCTGCGCATCGGTCGCGGGCTCGCGATCGGTCGCGAACGAAAGCGCATTTCCCGCGGGATACGCGCAAGCGGCATTTGCATCGCGCGCGGCAGCGAAAGCGATGATGGCGACCGCACACACCGTGAACGCGAGCCGAGCGGCGCCGCATGCGAAGTCCGCCAACCGCACGTTCACGATCTCGAAGCGATCTCCGCGAGGATGAATGCGTAGTTGAACGCGCTCTCTTTGATCGCGTCGTAGCGGCCCGACGCACCGCCGTGTCCCGCGCCGAAGTTGACCATCAAAAGCATCGCGTGCGCGTCGGTGCGCGCGTCGCGGATCTTCGCAACGAGCTTCGCGCCTTCCCAATACGGAACTTGACTGTCGTTGACCGAGACCTTGACGAGCGTTGCGGGATACGGTTTTACGCCGACGTTGTCGTAGGGCGAGTAGCGCATCATGTAATCGTAATCCACTTTGACGTTGGGATCGCCCCACTCCAAATATTCACTCGTCGTCAGCGGCAGTGTCGCATCGAGCATGGTGTTCATCACGTCGACGAAGGGGACTTGCGAGACGACGGCTTTGAAGAGGTCGGGCCGCATGTTCGAGACGGCGCCCATGAGCAAGCCGCCCGCGCTGCCACCCTGGATCGCGAGGCGATCGGATGCGGTGTACTTCGCCTTCACGAGATAATCGGCGCAATCGATAAAATCGGTAAAGGTGTTGAGTTTCTCGCGGAGATGGCCCGACGTACGCCATTTTTCGCCGAGTTCGCCACCGCCGCGGATGTGGGCGATCGCATACACGACGCCGCGATCGAGCAGGGCGAGCCGTGCCGCGGAGAACGTGGGATCCATCGAGATGCCGTAGGAGCCGTACGCGTACAGGAGCATCGGCGCGGTCCCGTCGCGTTTGACATCCTTGCGATAGACGAGCGAGATCGGGATCTGCGTGCCGTCTTTGGCGGTCGCGTGCGCGAGTTCGGTCGTGTAGAGCGTCGGATCGTAACCGGGGACTTCCGTCGCTTTGAGGAGCGTGCGTTTCCCCGTCGCGAGGTCGATATCGTACACGCTACTGGGCGTAACGAGCGACGTGTACGTGAAGCGAAACGTCGACGTCACGAATTCGGGATTTGCCTGCGGGACGGCGGTGTGGACGACTTCCTCGAAAGGCACGGCCGCGAGCTTGCCCGTCGCGAGATCGAGGATCTCGAGGTTGCTAAAGCCGCCGCTACGACCGCTGAGCACCGCGTATTTCTCGAACATCGAGATGTCGTCGAGATGGACGCCCGCACGCTGCGGTACGACTTCTTTCCAATTCGCTTCCTGCGGCGCGGTTTCGGGCGCGGTAACGAGCCGGAAATCGTCGGCGTCACGATTGGTGAGGATGAAGAAACGGTCGCCATGATGTTCGAGGCTGAAGCGATGACCTTCGCGCCGCGGTGCGAGCATCGTGAGTTCGCCACCGGGCCGATCGACGCGGACGGCACGCGCTTCGTTCGTCGATTTGCTATAGCTCAGCAGAAAAACGTAGGCGCCGTCGCTCGAGCGATGGGAGCCGATATCGTACAGCTCGTCTTTCTCTTCGTACAAGAGTGCCGAGGACGTCGCGCCGAGGGAGTGGCGATAGAATTTATCGTGGCGTTTGCTGACCGCATCTTCGGTCGTGTAGTAGAGCGTGGCGTTGTCGCTCGCCCAATCGACGCTATCGACGCGCTCGATCGCCTCCGATAGATCTTTGCCCGTGCGGAGATCTTTCACGTGGAGCGCGTATTGGCGGTAGCCCGTCGTATCGAGAGAATACGCCAGAAGATTGCCGTCGTCGCTAATCTTGTACGTGCCCAGACCCAGATACGAATGGCCGACGGCGAGTGCGTTGAGATCGAGCGTGATCTCTTCGGGCGCTTCGAGACTCCCGCGTTTACGCGCGTAGATCGGATACTGCTTGCCCTCTTCGGTACGCGCGTAATAATAGTACGCACCCTTACGATAGGGAACGCTGAGATCGGTCTGCTTCACATGGGAGAGAATTTCATCGTAGAGCTTCGCCTGCAACGCCGCGGTTGGTTTCATGACGGCTTCGGTGTAGGCGGTCTCGGCTTTGAGATGCGCCATCACGTCCGGGTCGGTCTTGTCGCGCAGCCAAAAGTAATCGTCGTGCCGCGTATAGCCGTGGATTTGCGTGACGAGCGGGACTTTTTTCGTCACGGGCACGGGTGCCACGGTCGGATCGAGCGCGATGGGTGCGGCGGATGCGGGGTCGGACACGGACGACATAACGAGACTTCCTACGAGGGCGACGAGCAACGAGCGCAAGACGAACGGCCTTTCGAAGCGAGGCAAAACGCGTACTACGAGAACGGGAGATAGAGGCCGGCGACACGGCTTTTCGCGATGGCCGCGATGCCGTTTTTTCCGTATTGTTGGAAATGAGACGTCGCGCGATGCGCGTCGATCGCCGCTTCATCGTCGTATTGTTCGAAGATGAGGAACGTGTGCGGATCGTCTTTCGACCGCGAGATCTCGTACGTGCGACAGCCGGGTTCCGCGCGCGACGGCGCGATGAGCGCCCGGAGGTGGCTTTCCGCCTCGGCCAGCTTCTCGGGCGCGAAAACGTAGGTGACGCAAAGGTTGATCATCGTCCGAGGCTACGTCGAACCTCGATGCGTCCCTCCGTCGTCACGGTGACGTACGATGCGGAAGACCGCGCAGCAGCGTCGATACCGCGACGCTCAGTTGCGAGTCGATGTCGCGCTCGTCTTCGCCGAGCGTTCGCGCGGCGGGGACGTCGACGGGGCGTGGATGGTTTTCCATATTTTGGCCGTCGAGCGTCAACGTTTTAACGCGTGGGATGCGCACGCGCGACCCGTCGACCATCGTGAGGGAATAGGTGAAGATGATCCATCCGGCCGTCGGCTCGCCAACCACCTTGCCGAGATGTGCGCGGCGGTAATCTTCGGTGAAATTTTCCGCATCGGAAAGCGAGTGTGCGTTCGTGAGGAGGACCGTCGGCCGATCGAGCGTGCGCTGCCCGAGCGACGGTCGTTCGGGCGCGAGCGGATAGCCGCGTTCGATGAAGTTGACGTAATTGCGGCGCGAGAAAATATCGGTCACGTACGGATCGACGAATCCGCCGTTGTTATTGCGGATATCGACGACGACGCCGTCTTTGGCTTGATTGTCGGTATCGAGGTCGAGCGTGAGTTGCGCAAGCGATCCCTCGCCCATATCTTCCAGATGCACGTAACCAAGGCGCCCGCCCGAAAGTCGATTCACGAGCGCGCGGCGCGACGCGACCCACGCGCGATACGCAAGGCCGCTCGCGGTCGCGGCGTCGATCGGCGATACGACGATATCGTGTCCGCCGATGCGAAGCACGATGCGTTTGCCGACCGCATTTTCCAGCAGCGATTCGAGGTTGGTACCCGGGCCCAGTTTCGTGCCGTCGACCGTTTCAAGTTCGTCGCCGACGCGTACCGTCCGCGCGAGTGCGAGTGGCCCGAGCGGTACGATTTCGGCGATCTTTAATCGATGCGTGCGTTCGTAATATGCGCCGTCGAATTCGGCGCCGAGATAGCCCGAGCGCGAGGCGCCCGGATCGCGCGGTGCGCCGACGCCCGAGTGCGAGGAATTGAGTTCGCCGACCATGAGGTTGAGCAGACGGCGCAATTCGATGGCGTTGTGCGCGCCGCGCACGAGCGGTTCGTAGGTCGCATAGACCGCGTGCCAATCGACGCCGTTGAATTTGGGATCGGCGTAGAAATTCTGCAACCCGCGCCACGCTTCGTTGAAGAGTTCGATCTTCTCGGTCGCAAAATCGACATCGATCTCCGCCGCGAGCGGCACCGGCCGCACGCGCGTATCGGGCGCCACGGCGAAGGCGCGACCGTTTTCGAGATAGTACGCCGAGCCGTCGGCTGCGATATTGAGATTCGTCTTCGCTCCGGGCGAACTCGTGAGTTGCTTCGCAACGGCGGGTTCCGTATCGAGCGGATCGACAGAGAGACGATAGACGTTGGATTGTCCCGCGGCATTCCCGATGAAGACGAGCGATTTTCCATCGCGTGCGAGCGCGATCTCTCCGACGTCGATGCCCGTGGGCAAGAGCGATGCGCGTTCGCCGATGCCGTCGAACTCGATGCGCGAGCGCGGACTTTGCGACGCACGCGCGATCGCCGATGGCGATGGTGACGCCGCGGGTTCGAGACTCGGTCCCGGGCTCGGCACGACGCTCGGTTCGGGTGGTGCTTGGCGGCGTGTCTGCGCGGGCGTGCCGGGTTCGGCCGGCGTCGATTCGGTAAAGAGTCGTCGGAAATCGTCTTCTTTAAAAAGCGGCGTTCGCGCCACGAGGTCGACTTGGGCGATCTGCCCCGGTTCCGTGCGTTGGCCGGTGAGGAAATAGATGCGCTTGCCGTCGGGCGCCCACGTCACGGCGCTCGTGCCGGCATTGGCGAGCCGATCGATCGCACGCGGCGTACCGCCTGCGACGGGTACGGCTTTGACGACGACGTACCCGCGCGTCACCGTCGATGCAAAGGCGAGATACGCGCCGTCGGGTGAGAACGCGAGCGCGCGGCGATCGCCGAACGGGATGACTTCGTCGAATGCGCCGGATGCGAGCGTCCGTGTCGTCTTTTGCGCGAGATCGATCACGCGCACGCTGCGATGTTGTTGGATGAACGCGAGCGATTTGCCATCGGGTGAGAACGCGGGCGCGTAGTCGCGTTCGGCGGCGGTCACGCGCGTCTCGGTTTCGGTCCCGAAATCGTAGAGGAAGATCGCTTCGTCGCCATCGCGATCGGAGACGTATGCGATGCGGCGACTATCGGGCGCCCAAGCGATGTTCGCTTCGTTTGCGGTCGTGTGCGTCACGCGCAAACCCGCGCCGCCGTCTTTCGCGGAAGCGGCGAAGATTTGGCCGCGCGCGGTGAAGGCGACCTTCTTGCCGTCGGGTGAGAGCACGAGTTCGCCAAAGCGCGAGGTGATCGCGAGATGTTGCGGATCGGCTTGCGTCGGTGCGGCGCCCAGCGCGACACGAACTTCGCGCGCATCACCGCCGACGTCGTAACGCCAGATGCCGAAATCGCGTTCGAAGACGATCGTCTTGCCGTCGCTCGCAATCGTCGGAAAGACGAGTCGTCCGGTCGTGAAATGCGTGAGCGCTCGCGCGCGCGCACCGGGCGCACGTTCGAAGAGATTGGGCGTACCGTCGCGATCGGAGACGTAATAGAGCGTGCGGCCATCGGCCGACCACATGGGCCAGTGCTCGACGGCACCGCCTTCACTCAACCGCGCGAAACGCGCGGAGCCCGTCGCGCCGGGGTGATAGAGCGCGATGGCGCTCTCGTCGATGTGCGAATGTCCGTGCCGCCACCACTGCGGAAACCCACCGTCGACGAAGGCGATCTCGTCGCTCCCCGGACGCGCGGCCGCCTGCGACGACGCAATGTACCGTTCGCGAAAGACGATCGTCGGCGTCCCGCCATTCGCCGGAACGCGCATGATGCAGGGCGTGCTGCCGACTTGGTGCGAGATCGACTCGAAGTACAGGACCGAACCATCGCGCGACCAGCCGTCGAGGCCGGTAAAGCCGTCGTCGTGGGTGATGCGGCGGATCGTCGCGTCGCCGAAATCGAGGATGCTGAGATCGCCGTGACCGGCACGTGTCGAGACGAAGGCGAGATGCTTGCCGTCGGGGGCGTACATGGGGCGCGACGAGGTGGCACCGTTCGACACCAAAAGTCGCGCGGTGCCGCCGTTCGCAGGCACGGCCCAAATATCGCCGCCTGCGACGAACGCGATCTCCGCTCGGTCGGGCGAGATCGAGGGTTCGGCGAGTGCGATGCGCGCGGGGCGCTCCGCGGCGCGAAGTTGCATGGTGGACCCCAGCGACGCGATGACGACGAAAGCGAGCCCGGTCGAAACGATGCGACGAAACATCATCTCAGCTTCGCTCGCGCGGGCTTGCTCCTCCCCCGAACCGAACGGAGATTTCATGCGTTTTCCAACGACGATTGCCGGGAGCTTACCCAAACCCGATTGGCTCGCCGATCCTGAAAAACTTTGGCCGAGTTGGCATCTTGCGGGCGATGCCTTACGCGTCGCGCAGGCCGACGCCACGCGCGTCGCGCTCTTCGAACAATTGCGCTCCGGAATCGATGTCGTGACCGACGGCGAGCAGTCGCGGCGTCACTTCGTACACGGGTTTGCGGGTGCGCTCGATGGGGTCGATACGAGCAAGCTCGAGCGCCGCGGCATTCGCGGCGATCGCTATGAAGCCGATTGCCCGACGATCGTCGGTCCCGTGCGCCGGGCCGCTGCCATTCATGCACGCGAGACGCACTTCGCGCGCGAGTCGACGACGCAGCGCCTCAAGGTGACGCTCCCGGGACCGATGACGATCGTCGACACGCTCGTCGACCATCACTACGGCAGCCGCGCGAAGGCGGCGTTCGCGTTCGCTCACGCTTTGCGCGCCGAGATCGACGAACTCGTCGCGATCGGCGTCGATGTCGTGCAGATCGACGAGCCCGCATTCAACGTCTATTTCGACGAGGTCGAGGCGTGGGGCATCGACGCGCTCGATGCCGTCGTTTCCGGCGTGGGCTGCGAGACGGTCGTGCACGTGTGCTACGGCTACGGCGTACCGGCGAACGTCTCGTGGAAATCGGCGCTCGGTTCGCAGTGGGATCAGTACGCGCATCTCTTCCCGATGCTCGCGCGCAGCAGCGTGCACACCGTCTCGATGGAACTCGCGGGCTCGCACGTCCCCACGCACGTCCTCGGGTTGCTCGGTGAGAAAAACGTCGCGGTCGGGGTGATCGACGTCGCGACGAACGAGATCGAATCGGCCGAAGACGTTGCAGCGACGATCGACCTCGCGCGCCGTTACCTGCCCGACGAGCGCATTCAGTGCTCGACGAATTGCGGTATGGCACCGATGCCGCGCGACGTCGCATATGCGAAGTTGCGCGCGCTCGGTGCGGGTGCGGCGCTCGCGCGCGAGCGCGCGGGCTAAAAATATGACCGGGTCTTCCGATGCGTCGGCCATCGTCGCGTTTCTCTTCACCGATATCGTGGAGAGTACGCGGCGGTGGGAGACCGATCCCCAAGGGATGGGTGCGGCGCTTCGTCGCCACGACGCGATCATGCGTGCGACGGTCGCACCGTATCGTGCCCACGTCTTCAAGACGATCGGCGATGCGTTCTGCATCGCATTCGGCGAAGCGTCGGATGCAGCAC
Organism: Rhodospirillales bacterium; assembly: GCA_025359485.1. Taxonomy (GTDB): domain Bacteria; phylum Vulcanimicrobiota; class Vulcanimicrobiia; order Vulcanimicrobiales; family Vulcanimicrobiaceae; genus JANYGA01. The sequence goes on from JANYGA010000119.1 coordinate 19,720, forward strand.
ATGCCGCGCTCGACGTCCAGCTCGCTCTCGCGCGCGAAGATTTCACCGCAATCGGTGGCATCGCCGTCCGCATGGCGGTTCACGCGGGCGTCGTCGAACGACGCGACGACGACTATTTCGGTCAACCGCTCAACCGCGTCGCGCGTCTGCTCGGAATCGCACACGGCGAACAGATCCTCATCACGCCCGCTGCCGTCGCCCTCGCACGAGATCGGCTGCGTCCGGGCGCCGTGCTCGACGATCTCGGCGCACACCGCTTGCGCGATATCGCGACACCCGATCGCGTTTTTCAACTGCGCGTTCCATCGATGCGTGCGCGCCATCCCGAATTGCGATCGCTCGGTCGCGGGATCACGAACCTTCCGCTCCAGCTCACGAGCTTCGTCGGCCGCGATGCCGACGTTGCAATGGTGCTCGCACGCGTCGAAGCATCGCGCACGGTGACGCTCGTTGGTCCCGGCGGCGTCGGAAAGACGCGGCTCGCCATTGCGGTCGGTCGCGAATTGCTCGAGCGTTATCCCGACGGTGTCTGGTTCGTCGATCTCGCTCCGCTTTCGGATCCGGAGTTCGTCGCGGCGGCGGTCGCAGCCACGCTCGACGTTCGCGTCGCTTCCACGTCGACGGCGACGGACGAGCTCGTCAATGCGCTCGCCGGCAAGCGCGTGGTCATCATATTGGATAATTGCGAGCACGTCATCGATTCGGGCGTCGTACTCGCACGCGAACTCTTACGTCGATGCGAGGGATTGCGCATCATCGCGACGTCGCGCGAGCCGCTCTCCGTACCCGGCGAGTTCGTCTATCGCTTGGAAACGCTCGCAACTCCCGGACCGCACGTCACGTCGGTTGCGGATGCCATGAGCTTTGGTGCCGTCGAGCTTTTCGTCGATCGCGCGCATGCGATCGATGCGAACTTCGCGCTTACCGATGCCAATGTCGGAAGCGTCGCGGAGATCGTGCGCCGTCTCGACGGCATCGCGCTCGCAATCGAACTCGCCGCACCTCGCATCGCGACGCTCTCGCCCGGGCAACTCGCCACGCGTCTCAACGAGCGCTTTCGTTTGCTCACGAGCGGCGTACGTGGAGCGTTGCCGCGTCAGCAAACGTTGTACGCGCTCATCGCGTGGAGTTATGAATTACTTACCGAGCGCGAGCGCACGATCTTTCGTCGCATCGCGATCTTCGCGGGCGGATTCACGCTCGATGGCGCGACGGTCGTCGCATCCGACGAGGCCTACGATGTGTGGGAGTTGCTCGACGCCCTTTCGGCGCTCCAATCGAAATCACTCATCGTTGCCGATCGAACGGGCGAAGATGCGCGGTATCATTTCCTCGAATCGACGCGGGCCTTCGCGCTTGAGAAACTCGCCGAAAGCGACGAGCGGGAAGCGATCGCGCGCAAACACGCGACGTATGTGGCGGCGCTGCTCGTCGAGCTTACGGTGCTGTGGGAGGCGATGGACGAACGCGGTTGGCAAGATGCCGCCGCGACCGAACTCGATAACGTGCGGGCGGCGCTCGCATGGACGATCGGCGAATCGCGCGATGCCGAACTCGGCATGCGCGTTCTCACCGCGATCCATCAGCCGTTGCGCATCGTCGTGCACGACGAAGCGATGCGCTGGTACGAGCCCGCACGCAACCTCGCGCGCACGCATCCCGATCGTGCACTCGGCGCGGCAATTCTTTTCAAATACGCGATTCTCAGTGCGCACGGCGCGACCCCGATGTCCGAACGGCTCGAACTCGCGCATGAAGCGCTTGCGGCTGCGGAAGAATCCGGCGAGCAATTTACGACCATGCGTACCCGCCAGCACATCGCGATCTTGCTGCGCGATACGGGCCGTCTCGAGGAAGCGCGAGCGATGCTCGATCGGGCGCGAGAGCTCGCGACCGTGAGTGCGGATCGCGCGCGTCTCGCGTCGATCGCCGGCGACCGCGCCGTCGTCGAGTTCGAATGCGGCGCCAACGCACGCGCGCTCGAACTTATCGAGGAATGCGTTGGCTCAGCTCCCGTCGGAAGTGTTGTCTGGGCAGCGGCTCTCGCGCTTCGGGCCGATATCGATTTCATCGAGGGCCGCGTCGCCGATGCGCGCTCGGCCGCGCGTGACGCCCGCGTGGCCTTCGCGGAACAAGGGGCGCCGTTCCGACAAGCCGTCGTGCGGTGTAATGAAGCCGCATACGCCCTCGCCGTCGACGACGTGGTGGAGGCGCGCACCCTGCTCGAAGCCGCCCTCGAGACCCTCGAACGCTACGGAAACGTTATGTGGTTAACGATCGCGCTCGAACACGTCGCACTCTACGCGGCGTTGCGCGAAAATCTCGCAGATGCGGGCAGGCTCTTGGCTCATACCGACGCTCGACTTTCCGCGCTCGGAAAGAACCGCGAACCGGTCGAAGCGTCCGGCTATGAGCGTGCCCGGCGGTTGATTGCGCCCGCCACGTTCGACGCCGATTCGCGATCGGTGTCGTCGCGACGTGTCACGCTGACCGATGACCAGGCGGTGCGACTCGGGCGTTCAATTCTCTCTCGAAGCGAGCAAGCGGATGCAATCGCTCCGTCACATCTCGTTTATGCCGATCATGAGGTTTCCCAATATGACTGACGCACAAAAATCCCGGGGAAAACTGCTCGACGACCACGATGCGTCGATCGATGCGCTTCACGAGAAATTGAAAAAAAACACCGACACGGCGCACCACGCGGGACTTCATCACGCGATCGAAGGCGTGAAGAAATCGATGAAGGCTCTGCGCGACGACGACGCGTTCGGTTCGCCGGGAAATGAGACGGTCTAACCACTCAGCCGTTCGTACAGGACTTCACCATCTGGAACGCCGAGCCCCGAGGCGGGCGACCATCCGGGGCCGGCGTCGTACCGATCGTTGCCACCCGTCGTAATCGCGCGTAATGGCGTTTGCGCCGCGTTCGAAACGTAAAGGAGCGGCGCGAAGAATCCGGCTCGAGCGCCGAGGCGTTCGTTGAGTCGCGCGACGAGTGCGGCCCAGAGCGGGGCGACAGCGCTCGTCCCCGTCGTAAAGGTCGCCGCGCCGTGGTACACCATCCGATACCCCGGGTCGACTTGCGCGGAAACGTCGGGCAATCCACGCGACGTGTGGTTCGAATCGGTTCGCGTCGCGGCGTAAGCAGCGATGGCTTCGCGTTGCCATGGTGGCGCTTCACCACGTGCCGCGAATCCGCCGCCGGATTGCGGCCACGAACGCTCGTGACCGTCCGTCCCGATCGTCGTGCCTCCACATGCCAAGATGTAGTGATTCGACGCTGGTGCGTTGACGTGGGCGTCACCGCATTCGTCGATCGCCGCGCCGGAATCGCCCGATGCGGCGAGCAGCGTCACGCCGAGCAAGGCCGCAACGGCGGCGAGTTCGTCGAGTCGTGCGAATGCCGCGTGCGTCCATCGGTATTCGAGATGGCCGAAGCTGATCGATAGCGTTGCGGGTCGCCGCTCGTCGAAGAGCGCACGTTCGATCGCATCGAGAAAGCCTCGTTCGCCGTGCGATGTCGTATAGAGGACGATGCGCGCATCGGGCGCGTGCGCTGCGATGACCTGCACGTCGATTGCGAGTTCGCCTTCGAACGTTTCGATATGATGACCGCTAGGCGACGCGCCGTCGCACGCTACGATCTCCGGTTCGGCCGCACGCACGCCATGTGCGGTAAGTGCCGCGACGAAATCGTCTTCGTCGAACGTACCGCCGAAGCGCAGGATGCCGATCGTCTCTCCGCGGCCCGTCCATTCGCTCCCGAAGTTATATCGGATGAGTGTTTGTGCGGCGAGTTCGGCGCGTGCGTCGCGCGCGCTCGACGCGGCTGCCGGTGCATTCGTCGCGCCCGTTGCCGGCGCGACGAATCGCGGCCAGGCATCGAGTCCGAAGATTCCGCGAACGAGCGGTGCGATCGAGTCCGGTGCCGCGAGCGCCGTCGTTCGCCGGTGGAATGGCTCGGATCGACCGTATCGGAAATCGGCGATCTTCGTCGCAAATGCCCGTTCGTAATCTCCGATCCGTCCCGATGTAACGACGCTTCGAAAGCCCGAAGCGACGATCTCGATATCGTGATCCGCGCAAAACGTTGTAATCCGCGCCCGTGCGTCGGCGCTCGTGTCGAGATCTCGAAAAAGCTCGCGCCGATCTACGTACGAACGCAATCGAGGCGAAAGCGCGCCGAGCGCGGCGATCGTCTCCATTGCGATTCGATCGTCGCGCTCGCCACGCAACCAAAGCGTCGCGCGGATGCGTTCGTCGCCTGCCGCCCGTCCCACGAACGTCGCGCCGCGCCACGGATGCGCGCTGCCGTCGTCGAGTTCCCTCAGCCCGCGTTGCCTCGCGCGAAGAGGAGCCGATCGTCTTCGGCGATGACGTCGAGTGAGAGACCGAAGTCGCTGCGACCCGCGAGAAACGGATAGGCTTCGACGGCTTTAACGGGATCGCCACCCTGGGGCTTGCGGGCGTCGACGAAGCGATGCCAAGCGTCGATGCCGCCTGGCTTCGCGTGCGCGGTCACGAACGTCGCGATACCGTCATCGCTCGTCGCCGTGCGTACCGCATCGGTGAATGCGACGAGCGTTATGCCGAGCGCATCGAGCATCATCGTCGTGAGGCCCTCGATGAGATACTCACCGAGATGGCCACCGGGAAGCGTCGCGCGAATCTTATCGATCGATCGCGGCAGAAAACGAATCCCGGCGAGTTCTTCGCGCGGCGCACGCGGCGGCGCCTTGGTGAGATCGAGGGCTTCCACGTTACGCGCTCACATACGTCGGCATGCCGCCCGCTTTCGCGACGGCTTCGGCGATCATCTCCTCGGCGATCGATGGATTCTGCCAGCGTGCTTGCGCGGCGGGAACGAGCAGATCGATCGGATCGAAGTAGACGAAATGTGCGCCCGGTTTGACGCTCGGCGCGGAGTAGATGACGATACCGTTCTCGCGATCGTAGTGATCGAAGCTGTGCACGTCGCGCTTGCCGCCGCCGCCGGGTGCGTCGCAGATGAACATCGGCGTATTGAAGCCGGCGGTCGAGCCGCGGACGGCTTTCTCGATGTCGACCGATGTCTGGACGGTCGTGCGCAGGTCTTCGACGCCCTTGACGAGGTCGTGCATGTAGACGTAATACGGGTGCACGTTGATATAACTCAAGCGCTTGACCAATAAACGCATCGTGTCGGCATCGTCGTTGACGCCACGGATGAGGACGCTTTGATTGCGCACGGTCACGCCACGTTCGAAGAGCAGCGCCATCGCGCGCTGGGTGATCGCGGTGATTTCGCTCGGTGAATTGAAGTGCGTGTGTACGACGACTTCTTTGCCGAGTTTTCGGCCGGCGTCCACGACGCCCACGAGCGCATCGGTCCACGCGTGATCGGTGAGAATTTTCATCGGCATCACGGCCGGGCCTTTGGTCGCGAAACGCAAGCGGCGAACGTGCGGAATCGCGAGCAACGCATCGCCGATGAGCGTGATATTTTTCGGCGCGAGTTGGTACGTGTCGCCGCCGGAGATCACGATATCTTCGAGCTCGGGGCGGGAGGCGATATAGGCGAACGCGTCCTGCCACTGCTTGGGCGTTTTGGCGAGCGAGACTTTTTCGACGACGTCGGTATCGCCGCCGATCGCGTACGAGCGCGTGCAGAACCGACAGTAGACGGGGCACACGTTGAGCGGCAGAAAGAGCGCCTTATCGACGTAGCGATGCGTGAGCCCGGGTACCGGAGAATCTTCGAGTTCGTGCAGCGAATCGAGCGTGAGCCGCGGATGATCGGCGCGTAACTTCGATGCGACGGGAATGAACTGCGTGCGGATCGGGTCGCGGTACGGTTGCGACCAATCGATCGATGCGATCATGTACGGCGAAACGCGCACCGCCATCGGCGCGCGACGAAACCCTTCGCGCACGTCTTCGAAGAACGACGGATCGACGAGTTCTTTGACGGTATCGAGCAGATCTTCGGGCGACTTGATCGAGTTCTGACCCTGCCAGATATGATCGAGAAACGTCGCTTCGTCGACGTCGCGATATTTCGGAATCGCACGCCAGAATTCGCCGTCGCGTAGTTCGCGGTGGACGAAGGCGTCGGGCCCCGCGGGCGGCTTGATGGTGTGTTCGCGCGCGATCGTTTCCATTGGCGTTCCCTTAACTCCGAACGGTGGCATGAGGTGGCACGGCCGAGCCGTATCGGGCGATAAAATAATCGCGTAGCGCCGGGCGATCGCGTAGCGTCGCGAGCGCGATTGCGGCGTGGCCCTTCGCGTAGCCGTTGCCGACGATCATCGTCACGTCCTTACCGACACCTTCGGCACCGAGTGCGGCTGCCGTAAACGACGTGCTCATCGAGAAAAAGTAGACGGTGCCTTCGTCGCGCGTGATGAGAATCGAAGCGAGTTCCGTGCCCGCAACGTTGACGCAGTTGATCGTGAGATCGGCGAGCATCGGCAGCACTTCGGGCACGGCTGCGAGCATCGCGAGCGTATCGCGCGCGTCGGCTGCGACGAACGTATCGACGTAGCCCTGGTCGACGAGGAAGCGCGCGCCGACCGTCGTGGCATCGGGCCCGAAGCCGACGACACGCCCGGTCGGGCCGACGCGTTCGCGCGCCTGGACGCAGGCGAGCATGCCCGACTTTCCATCGGCACCGAGCACGGCGACGGTCATGCCGGGTGCGGCGAGGCGGCGGACTTGCGCGGGTGCGCCCGCAACGTCGAGGACGGCGAGCGTGACGTCGGCGGGAAGATCTTCGGGTAATTTCGCATAGGCGCCGGTCGCGAAGAGCGTCGCCGTGCCGCGAATCCAAATGCGCCCCGTCGCCAGATCGATGCGCTCGATCGCCTCGATGCGCAGCGGCGTGAGCGTGAGCGAAACCAGCGACGCGATCCGATCGCCCGGCGAGAGATCGTGCGTGCTGCGCAGCGCCGCGCCGATCTCGCGTACGCGGCCGAGAAACATGCCGCCGCTACCGGTAACGGGATTGTGGTGTTTGCCACGTTGCGCGACGAGGGCGAGCACGTGCTCGGCGATGCGGGTCTCGTCGAAGTCGCACGCCTCGGCGATCTGACGGAACGAGGCCGAGTCGATGTTGAGCGCATCGACATCGCAGAGGATCTCGTTCTCGTGCGCGACCGGCGTCGCATCGAGCTTCCACGCAGCCTGCGGCAGGCTCATCGTGGGCTCGAGCACGCGGTGCGTGCCGAGGGGACACGGCCGCAGTACGGCGTTCACGCCGAACCGCCGACGGCGCGCAGCCGCTTTGCCGAAGCCAGGTCGGCCGTCGCATCCTCGAGGGCGAGGCCATCGCGTTCGAAGGGGGTCGAGAGGACGATCGTCGTTTTCGTGCGCCCGATGCCGGCGATCGTTTTGAGACGTGAGAGAAACGCATCGAGATGGCCGGTCGAACGCGTGACGACCTTGAGCACGAACGACTCTTCGCCCGCAACGCTGTGGATTTCGGCAACTTCGGGGAGCGCTGCGACCGCGGCGCTGAAACGATCGTAGTCGACGTCGGCCGTCGTGAAGGCGCTGACGAACGCCACGAGGCCGTACCCGAGGCGCGGCGCGTCGAGGCGGGCCGCATATCCGCGGATATACCCGCGTGCTTCGAGACGCTTGACGCGATCGTGAACGGCTGGCGCTTTGAGGCCGACGAGCACGCCGAGCTCGGCAAACGTCGACCGCGCGTTACCCTGAAGGGCGCGTAGGAGGCGGAGGTCGAGATCGTCGAGGTCGCTTACGAACACAAGGAGGGTCTCCGGGTCGTCGAACAGCTTTATCGTTCGGTATGTGGAGCGTACACCAGACGCTTTCTTCGGTGCAAGCTATGAACGGCCGAATAGTTCACACGGTCTGCGGTCGACTTCGAAACCCGATCGCGGACCGGGAGAGCGTGAGATGACGGCAAACGGCCGGACCGTGCCCATTCACATCGCCGCATCCAACGCGCTCCGTGCCGCAAGTTGGGCCGTCGCGCTCGTCGCAGCGGGGTGTTCGCAGCCGGCGAGCGGCGACGCGCGCGCCTCCACGTTGCGCTTCGACGTTGCGGCCGATCCCGCCAACCTCAATCCGCTTTTCGCCCATACCGATGCGGGCAACGTGGAAGGGCAACTCGCGCATCTCGCCTTCGAACCGTTCTTCGACCTCGATGCGCGCGGGAAACCCGTTCCCGAGTTGCTCGCCGAACTTCCCACGGTCGCCAACGGCGGACTCTCGCGCGACGGCCGCACGATCACGTATCGCTTGCGCGCGGGGGTGCGATGGAGCGACGGCGTGCCGCTTACTTCGCGCGATGTGCTCTTCACGCTGCACGCGATTCTCGATCCGCGAAATCCCGTCGGCTCGCACGAGGGCTACGACCTCATCGATCGCGCGCAAGCGCCCAACGCGCACACCGTGCGCTTCCATCTGCGACGTGCGTGGGCGCCCGCGGTCGCGACGTTCTTCACCTACGGCACGAGCCCGCAATACGTCTTGCCCGAACACGTGCTCGCAAAAGCGGGACCGCTCGCTACGGCCGCCTTTAACGCTAAGCCGAGTGTCGGCGACGGGCCCTTCACGTTCGTTGCGTGGACGCGTGGCGATCGCGTGCGCTATGCCGCGAATCCGACGTATTGGCGAGGCGCTCCCAAGATCGCGCGCATCGACGTTCGCATCGTTCCCGACCCCGGCACGAATCTCACGCTGTTGCAAGCCGGCGACCTCGATTTCAATCTCGTCGCGCCGTCGCAGCAAAACGCGCTCGTTCGTTCGAACGCGAAACTCGGCTACGCCTACGCGCCGACGGCGCTCATCGCGGGAATCGCGCTCAACGTCACGCACCCACCGCTCGACGACGCGCGCGTGCGTCGCGCGATCGCACGAGCGATCGATCGCCGCGGCATTTCGACCAAGATCACGCTCGGCAAATATCCCGTGGCCGAAAGCGATCGGCCGCGCTTTTCGTTTGCCTACGATGCGCGGATCGCACAACCGCGATACGATCCCGCGGCTGCCGATCGCACGCTCGATGCCGCGGGCTACCGGCGCGGTCCCGGTGGCATGCGCCGTAAAGACGGCAAGCCGCTCGCATTCACCTACGTGCAATTTCCGGAAACGACGACGGGTGTGCGTGCGGCGGCACTCGTGCAACGCGAGCTCTTCGATCGCGGCATCGACGTCACGATCAAATCGATCTCGAACGCGCAACTCTTTCTCCCCGCGCGCGACGGTGGCACGCTCGCTCGGGGTGGCTTCGACATGGCCTACGTGCCCTGGACGATGGGCGCCGATCCCGACGACCGTTTCTTGCTCGCATGTACGGGCGGCGTCAAGAACTATATGCGCTACTGCGATCGCGACGTCGACCGTCTCGAATCCGCTGCTGCAGCGGAGCCCGACCGCGCGAAGCGAAAGCTCGCATACGCCCAGATCGACGCGCGGATCGCGCGGGACGTTCCGATCGTGTATCTCTTCAACCCAAACTATATCTACGCGTACGCGCCGCGACTGCAGGGCTTCGCACCCAACGCCTTCGTGCCGACGTGGAACGCCTACGCTTGGAGCTTACGATGATTGCCGACCGACCTGCGACGAGCGACCTCGACATCAACGCCGTCTTCGAGGAACAGCGCAAACGCTATCGCGCGGCTCCCAATCCGCCCGTCGAAGAACGTCGCGCGAAGCTCGAAAAACTCGAACGTGCGATTCGAAATCATCGCGACGAACTCAAAGCGGCGCTCGAAGCCGATTTTCGCAAATCCGCCGACGAGTCGGAGTTCACCGAACTCATCGTCACGCTCGGCGAACTCAAATTCGCGCGTGCGAAACTGGCATCGTGGGCGAAGCCGCAACGCGTCGATACGCCGCTCGTCGTCTTCGGATCGCATTCGGAAATTCGCTACGAGCCCAAGGGCGTCGTGCTCGTCCTCTCACCGTGGAATTACCCCGTGTATCTCACGATGGCGCCGCTCATCGCGGCGATCGCGGCGGGGAATCGCGTGATCGTGCGGCCATCGGAGAAGGCGCCCGCGACGCGCGACGTGATGGCGTCGATCATCGCCGAGGCTTTCGTGCCGCACGACGTCGCGTGCATCGGCGGCGAAGTCGAAACGGCGACGGCACTTTTAGCATTGCCGTTCGACCACATCTTCTTTACGGGAAGCACGCGTATCGGTAAAGTCGTGATGCGCGCGGCGGCGGAACATCTCTCGAGCGTGACGCTGGAACTCGGTGGCAAATCGCCGTGCATCATCGACGCCCACGCCGACGTCGATCGCGCCGCGAGTCGCGTCGCGTGGGGCAAGTTCATGAACGGCGGGCAAACGTGCGTGGCGCCGGATTACGTGCTCGTTCACGAATCGATCGAGCGCGCGTTTCTCGACAAGACGAAGCGGAGCGTTGCGAAGATGTACGGCGCGAGCGACGACGCGCGTAAGACGACGCCCGATTTCTGCCGCATGATCGACGACCGCCATTTCTCTCGCATCGCCGGGATGCTCGACGAGACGGTCGCGGCGGGCGCGCGCGTCGAAGTCGGCGGCCAGACCGATGCCGCGGAGCGCTACATCGCGCCGACCGTGCTCTCGAACGTGAGCTTCGATTCTGCGATTATGCGCGAGGAAATTTTCGGGCCCGTACTTCCCGTCATTTCGTACGCCTCCCTCGACGACGCGCTCGCGAAGATCAACTCAATGCCCAAACCCCTCGCGCTCTACGCGTTCTCGCAAAAGGATGCCGTCGTCGAGCAGATCCTCGACGGCACGAGTGCGGGCGGCACGCTCGTGAACGATACGATCCTCCATCTCGCCAACCACAATCTGCCCTTCGGCGGTATCGGTGAGAGTGGCGCGGGGAGCTATCACGGATACTTCGGCTTTAAAGCATTTTCCCACGAACGCGCCGTGATGCATCAAACCAAGGCCTCGCTCGCACCGATGCTCGCGCCGCCCTACAACGCGAAGACGCGCGCGATGATGGCGGTTCTCGAAAAGCTGCCGTAGCGCTCGCGTGCGAACCAAACGTTTCGGGTCGACGGGAATCGATGTCGCCGTGATCGGTCAGGGGACGTGGCCCCTGCCCGACGTCGCGGCGCTCCGGCGCGGGATCGATCTCGGCATGACGCATATCGACACCGCCGAGATGTACGGCGACGGTCGTTCCGAAGACCTCGTCGGCGAAGCGATCGCGCCGTACGCTCGCGAGTCGCTCTTCATCGTGACGAAAGTCTTGCCGTACGATGCGACGCGTGCGGGCGTCGTGCGCGCCTGCGAACGTTCGTTGCAACGCCTGCGCACGGAGTATGTCGACTGCTTCTTGCTCCATTGGCGCGGTGAGATCGCGATCGACGAGACGATGGCAGGTCTCGGCGATTGTGTCGCAGCGGGCAAAGCGCGTTCGATTGGTGTGAGCAATCTCGATCCGTGGGATTTGCGCGAAGCTTCGGCCGCGCTCCCGGCCGGCGTCGAGATCGCGTGTAATCAAGTGCTATATAATCTCGACGAGCGCACCCCTGAAGCGCACGAGCTGCCGTGGGCACGCGAGCATCGCAGCGCCTTCGTGGCATACACGCCGCTCGCTCGCGCGAAAACGGATGCGAGCGAAGCGATCTTGCGCGAGATCGCACGGACGCACGACGTTACGGTCGAAGCGATCGTTCTCGCATTTCTCGCACGCGATCCACTCGCGTTCGTGATCCCGAAGGCGAATGCGATCGCGCATGTCGAGGCGAACGCCGCTGCGGGCGAGGTCGTCCTGAGTCGCACCGAGATCGCGGCGATCGAGCGCGCGTTTCCCGCTCGATCGCGGATCGGCGCGCTACCGACGAATTAATTCAAATGATCGGCTAACCACGAGCTCCAGAGCACGAGAAGATCGCGCTGACGGATCGGGTCGCTCGGGTAGTGGCCGTCGACGGGAATGCCGACGAAGCGCACGGGGATATGATTATCCGCGAGTGCGTGATACATCTCGAACGATTGTGAGATCGGCACGCGCACGTCGCCGACGTCGGAGATGACGAGGACGGGACACGTCGTTTGCGCGGCATACGTAATCGGGCTTTGCGCGCGGTAGTCGGCCATGTTGTTGCCGACGTAGGGCGAGCCTTTGAATTCGAATCCAACTTGGAAATTGCTGTCGCCGAGGTTATACATGTCGACCCAATTATTGACGGCTGCTCCCGAGATCGCCGTCCGCCACACGTGATAGTGCGACATCAACCACGACGTCATGTAGCCGCCGTAACTCCATCCACTCACGGCCATTCGTGATGTATCGACGATGCCGAGTTTCTCGACGGCGGCAACGCCTGCCATCGCATCGCGACCGGGTCCCGCGCCAGCATCCATATAGACGGCGCGCTGATACGCGTTGCCCGCGTTATCGCTGCCGCGATAGTTCGGTTCGAAGACGAGCCAACCGTGTGCGGCGAGGGCCTGTGCGAAGAAGCCGAAGCTGGTATTCGACGACAGGGCCGGACCGCCGTGAACGTAGAGCACGAGGGGATATTTCTTGCCCGCAACCTCGTGCGGTGGATGCGTGAGGATGCCGCTCTGCTTGAACCCGTCGTTCTCCCACGTCACCACGGTCGCGGCACCGAGCTCGCGGCTCGCGATCGCGCCGTTGAGATCGCTGATCCTTTGCGGCGTCCCGCCATCTTTGCCGACGAGGTAGAGTTCGTTCGGATGCGTCGATTCCGATGCGACGAAGGCGATGCGACCGTCACGCGCGATCGCGTTATTCATCCAAAAGAAATTCGCCGGATTCACGTCGCCCGTTGGAATCTGTGCGAACGTGCCGTCGAGGGCGAGACGCCAGAGCAGCGTGCGCGCGCCGTCGTGTGCGCCGACGAGGAGCGACTTGCCGTCGGGCATCCACTGCGCGCGAAAGATCGATCGATCGAGCGTCTTCGAAACGTCGACGGCGTTCTTGCCATCCGCGTCCATCAGGAAGACGTCGTTTTCGTTGTTGGGATCGCCGTCACGCGAATAGAGATACGCGATCTTCTTGCCATCGGGTGAATACTGCGCGTAGCCTTCGAACCCGTCGTGTCCGGTGACCGGTGTGACGGCCTTCGTCGCGACGTCTACACGCATGATCTGCGACCGATACGCGTCGCCGTCGCGCGTATCGGGCACGCGCGTGAAGAGCAACGATGCACCATCGGGCGACCACGAGAGTGGCGATGCGGGCGGCGATGGCGGATACGATGTCGCGAGACTCCACGTCCCCGAGGTGAGCCGATGGTCGTTCGTCCCCGCGCGCGACACGAGCCAAATGTGCGACGGCGGCGAATATTCGCGCCCGAGATAATCGTCGTTGGCGAGATCGAAAAAGTCGTGATGTTTTTCGATCGCGACTTTCTTGGGATTGGGATCCTGCGTCACGTACGCGATCGCGTCGCCATCGGGCCGCCATGCATATTGCTGAACGCCGTCTTTGGTTTTCGTGAGCGCACGCGCGTCGCCGCCGTCGAGCGGCATGAGAAAGACTTGCCCGTGTTTCTGCGCGTCTTGCGCGATGAAGGCAATCGCGTCCCCACCGGGCGCGAACTGCGGTTCGGCGAGCCCGAGCCGGTCGACGGTAAGATTGCGCGATGTCTTCGTCGCGAGATCGGTGATGACGAGCGTGCTACGTCGCTTGTCGCCCGTGACATCGACGCGCCCCTGGATCGAAACGAGCTTCGTGCCGTCGGGAGAGAAGACGGGTTCGCCGACGGAGACGAGTTTGTAGGCATCTTCGGGAACGATCGTCGCGGCTTGCGATGCTGCGGCGCATGCGAAAAAGACGGCAAGTATGAAAAGGGGGGATTTCATCGGACGATCGTTTGCCGATGACGCGAGAGCCGCCTTCGCTCGCGGTTACTCCTGGATCGCTTTGACCGCCGTGACGAGCTTATCGACTGAGGCCTTCGCATCGCCGAAGAGCATCGACGTATTTTCGAGCGCATAGAGCGGATTGTCGATGCCAGCGAAGCCGGGCTTCATCGATCGCTTCATCACGACGACCTTCGTCGCCGCATCGACGTCGAGAATCGGCATGCCGTAGATCGGACTCGACGTGTTCGTGCGTGCGTCGGGATTGGTGACGTCGTTCGCGCCGATGACGAGCGCAACGTCGGTCTTTGGAAACTCGGGGTTGATCTCTTCCATGTCGATGAGCGCGGGATACGGCACGTTCGCTTCGGCGAGCAACACGTTCATGTGTCCGGGCATGCGACCCGCGACGGGATGGATCGCATACTTCACCTCGACGCCTTTGGCTTCGAGTTGATCGGCGAGTTCGCGCACCGCGTGTTGCGCTTGCGCGACGGCCATGCCGTACCCCGGTACGATGACGACCTGTCGTGCCTCGGCGAGCATGTGCGCGACGTCGTCGATCGAGGATTCACGAATCGTCGCATCCGCTGAAACCGACGACCCTCCCGAACCCGCAGCCGGCGCCGAGCCGAACGCACCGAAGAGCACGTTTGCGACGGAGCGATTCATCGCCTTACCCATCATGAGCGTGAGCAACGTTCCCGACGCACCGACGAGCGCGCCCGCGATGATGAGCACGTCGTTGCTCAGCGCGAAGCCTGTGAGCGCCGCGGCCAAACCAGTAAAGGAGTTGAGTAACGAGATGATGACCGGCATATCCGCGCCGCCGATCGGCAGGACGAAGAGCACGCCGAGGATCGCCGCCGCGACGAGCGATGCGAAGAATGCGGGCACGGGTTGATAGCCGATCGAGACGGCAACGATACCCGCAACGGCGATCAGCGCGAGGATCGCGTTGACGATCTGCTGCCCGGGATACACGATCGGCCGACCGGTCATCAACTCCTGAAGTTTGAGAAACGCGATGATCGAGCCCGTGAAACTGATCGCGCCGATGACGGCCGTGAGCACGCTTGCGATCGCGAGATCGATCGGCACGTTGCCGTGCGTCGCGTCGAGTTGGCGCAGATACTCCGCACTCGCCACCATCGCTGCGGCACCACCGCCGCAACCGTTGAAGATCGCGACCATCTGCGGCATCGCCGTCATCTTGACCGCCCGAGCGAAGTAGATGCCGACCGCCGCTCCCGCGCCGAGACCGATGAGACCGATCCACCACGCGGCTGCGAAGTTGAGTTGGAAGCCCGTCGCGACGAGCGCGATCGTCATGCCCGCGATTGAAACGGTATTGCCCTGACGCGCGGTCGCGGGCGAATTCATGAGTCGTAAACCCACGATGAAGCAGATGCCGGTGAGCAGATACGCCGTCGTGATCAGGAGTTGCGTCGGGCCGCCGATTGCGGTTTCCATTTACTGCACGCCCTCTTCGGTGAGCACGATCGTGAGCGGGTCTTTTTTCTTGACGGCGACCGCGGCGCTCGCGGGTCGCGGTTTGAACATCGCGAGCATGCGCTGCGTTACGACGTAACCGCCGAAGACGTTGAGCGACGCGAGGAAGACGGCGATGATCGACAGCACGGGCCCCAAGCGCGGTTCGAGCACGACGGCGACCAGGAGTGCGCCGACGAGCACGATTCCGTGGATGGCATTGGTTGCCGACATGAGCGGCGTGTGGAGCGTCGGCGGCACTTTCGAGATGAGCTCGACACCGACGAAGACCGCCAAAACGAAGACGGTCAGTTCGGACAGCAGATGGGCGACGTTCACTTCGAGCTCCCGGCGAGTGCGGCTTTGGTGGGTTCGTGGACGATGACGCCGTCGCGCACGAGCATCGTGCCCGCGACGATTTCATCGGACGCATCGAGCGTAAGCGTGCCGCCCTTACCGATGAGTTCGAGCAACGCGTTGATGTTGCGCGAGTACAGGACGCTCGCATCGAACGGCATCGTCGATGGCAGATTGGTCGTGCCGATGATCGTCACGCCGTCGACGTCGATCGTCTGCCCGGCCACCGTGAGCGCGCAATTGCCGCCAGTTTCGGCGGCCAGATCGACGATCACCGATCCCGGACGCATGCCGCGCACGGCATTTTCATCCACGAGTATCGGCGCGCGCCTCCCGGGCACGGCGGCCGTCGTGATCACGATATCGACGGTATGAATGTAGCGTGAGAGAATGCGCTGCTGCTTGGCCGATTCTTCCGGCGTTAGCGCGCGTGCGTAGCCGCCCGTGCCTTCGCCCGAAATGCCGAGATCGATCTCGACGAAGGCGGCATCGAGCGACTGCACCTGTTCTTTGACGGCGGCACGCGTATCGTAGCCCGAGACGATGCCGCCAAGTCGTTTGGCGGTCGCAATCGCGCGCAAGCCCGCGACGCCCGCACCGATCACGAAGATCTTTTGGGACTTGACCGTTCCCGCAGCCGTCGTCTGCATGGGGATGAAGCGCGGCGACGCGGCGGCGGCGAGAATGACGGCCTTGTAGCCACCGATGTTCGCCTGCGACGACAGCGCGTCCATACTCTGCGCGCGCGTCGTTCGCGGGATCGCGTCCATCGAGAGCGCGGTGATGCCCGCCGCGGCATACGCTTCGACCGATGCCGGATCGCCGAGCGGAGAGAGAAACGCCAGGAGGCTTTGGCCCGCGCGCATGTGTGCGAGCTCGTCGCTCGTCGGCCGCGCGACCTTCGCGATAAACTCAGCTTTCGCGAAGACGACGGCCGCGCCGCTCGCGAGCGTCGCACCGGCCTCGACGTACGAGGCATCGGGAAACGAGGCCGCGATTCCGGCGCCGCTTTGCACGATGACGGTGTGACCCGCTTTCACCAACTTCGCGACCGTTTCGGGAACGAGCGCGACGCGCCGTTCGCCGGGAACGATTTCGGTCGGAACGCCGATCAGCATGTAAACTCCTTATGCAACGAGGCGCCGCGTACGAACGCGGCGCCGGAAACGGGACGGCGCATTACCCTACCCGGTCGACTTGGGGTGCTCCTAGCCTGGCCTAGATCTTCAGGCGAATGAGAGCCCAAATGAAGAGCAGGCCGACGGTCCCAACACCGTGGATCGCGAGGCTCGATTTCGCCGCCTTCCCGCGCGCGGCATAGACGATTGCGAAATCGCTCGCACCAACAAGCGCCGAGAGGGCAACGGTTGCGCCGAGCGCTCCGCGATCTTTCGAAATGAGAAATGTGAGGATGATGAGGCCGAGCACGGCATCGCGCGCACCGAGAGCGCGCACGTAGCCGTGGGCAGTCGGATCCTCGGAGGGGAGGCCATAATTCTCGCTGAGTTTTGCCGGAGCCGCGTACGCACCGGCGCCGAGGGCGAAAAACGAAAGCGCGACGAGCGCGGAAAAAATGGATCCGATCACGGTTTCCTTTGACGCCGTCGCGATGCACGAGGCGTCAAAGAGGCGATGCGCGGCGTAAAGAAGGCGAACCTGCCCGAAAAAATCTGCCTCCGTTGCGGCCTGTCGTTCACGTGGCGCAAGAAGTGGGCGCGATCGTGGGATGAAGTTCGGTACTGTAGCGACCGCTGCCGGCGCGGCTAGCGCGAGGAAGCGCGCACGTGCGGCAGAACGCACGCCGGGCGTGAATGGCGATCCACGAACCGACCCCGCTTTCGAAATCGGCGTTCGCACGATCGTGATCGGTGGCGATCTTCTCGCGCTACGCGTCTGCGAAGAACTCGGGCGCATCGCCGGCCACCACGTCACGGTCCTGTGGGACGCGCATTCCGATCTCGAGGCGCGCTTCGAACGCGTCGGAGCGACGTTCGTACGAATCGGAACGGACGAACGCGATGCGCTGTTGCGCGCGGGGATCTTCGACGCGTCGGTCGTCGTCGCGTTGACCGACGACGATCACCTCAACTTGCGTTACGTGCTGACCGCGCGCGATCTCGCCTCGGACGTGCGCATCGTCCTACGTCAATTCAATCGGACGCTCGGGCGCAAGATCGAACTCGAACTCGCCGACTGTTCGGTGGTATCGTTGAGCTCGCTTTCCGCCGCGACGTATGCGAGTGCCGCCGTCGATCCGACGTGTTTTGCGGGCGTGCAGTTTCCCGATATCGACGGACCGCTCCACGGATTTTGCATCGAGCGCGCGGAGACGCTCGGCATCGCGAACCGGTTGCCGATCGACGCGGAACGCACGATCGACGCGCGCATCGTCGCGCGCGGCGGCGAGACGCAATTCGACCGCGCGCAACCGCTGACGGCCGAGGACGAACTCGTGCTCTTCCGGCGAATCGTGCCCAAGGCGGCGACGCGCTCGCGCGAACGAACGCGCGGCGTCGAAACGGTTGCGGCGCGTGCGCGGCGGGGCTTCCGTACGCTCGACCCCGTCATTCGGGCGACGCTCGCCGTAGCGGCGGCAGTCGTGGCGCTCGGGACCGTCTACTTCGCAGCGACGCTGCACCTCGATCCGTTGCGCGCCGTTTATTTCGTCTTTGCGACGATGACGACGACGGGCTATGGCGATATCGCGCCGACGACGGCCTTTGGCGAACTCGCGGCGATGGCCCTGATGATCGCGGGTGTCGCATTTTCAGGAATCTTCATCGCGCTCTTAACGACGCGATTTACGAAGGCGCAGTATATCGCGGTCCAAGGCTTGCGACAGGTTTCGCGGCGCGGCCACGTCGTCGTTTGTGGATCGGGCAACGTCGGCTCGCGCGTGATCGATTACTTGCAAAAGTTGGACTGCGCGGTCGTCGTCGTCGAAGTCTCGCCTTCGCACGAAATCGTCGAACGCTCGCGCGAACGTCACTTCGATCTCCTCACGGGCGACGCGAGCAAAGATGCGACGCTCGATCTCTGTAATCTCGGAGAGGCGGCGGCCGTCATCGCTCTCACGAATAGCGATACCATGAATTTGGAGATCGCTCTCGGCGCGCGAGCGCGCAATGCGACGATGCCGATCGTGATGCGCGTGCAAGACGACGTGTTCGAGCGCGCCGTGCGGCGCAATTTCGATTTCTCGCGCACGTTCGGCACGGCGGCGCTCGCCGCGCCCGTCTTTGCCGGCCTCACGCGCGCACCGGGATTGCGCGGTCGGATCGTCATCGGCGATCGGCCCTATTCGATCGTCGAATACACGGGAACGAGCGCACCCGATCCCACGTGCGTGCCACTTGGGGTCGAGCGCGATGGTCGCTTCGTCCGCCTCTCGTCCTTCGACGGCGTTCGCCCGGACGAACGCGTGCTGATGCTCTATCCCGTGTGGCGTTACCGCCGCGAGGCCGCGTTCGCGCGACCGGTGCACGCATGATGCTCTTGGAAGCGCTACCGATCTTCGATACGATCAATGCAGTCGCGCAGGTCGGGACGTTGATCGTGCTTCTCGGGACGGCGATCGCCGCACTCGTTCAGATCCGCCATCTCCGCGCGGGCAACGAACTCGAAGCGATCTTGCAGTTGGCCGAAGAACTCGAAACCGAGCGGATGCAGACGGCGCTGCGCTTCGTGCGCTTCGGGCTCGACGAGGCGCTCGAACGGCCAACGTACCGTCGCGATCTCGCCGAACTCGGTTTCGTCGATTCGAGCGTTCATCTCGAGATGATCGCGTGCAATTGGTTCGATCGCGTTGGTTCGCTCGTGAAGCTTCGCCTCATCGACGAACGCACGTTTCTCGATCTCTTCGCACGGCTCATCATCTACTACTGGGATCATCTCGCGCCCGCGATCGCGCTCTTGCGCCGCAATCGCGGCGTGGGTCAATACGAGAATTTCGAATATCTCGCGGCGCTCGCACGCACGTGGAAAGCGGATCATCCCGACGGGACGTATCCCAAGGGTACCGCACGGCTCGCCATCGTCGATCGCTTCGCCGATCGCGATCGCGGCATCGCGCGCGAAGCGGA
>JANYGA010000162.1 GCA_025359485.1 Rhodospirillales bacterium
CGTCATTTCGGGCGCGGTCAGCGTGAGGAGCTGCGCACGATCGACGAGCATCGATTCCGGCGTGTGCGTGTCATGCGCGCGCTGGTAGTTGCGGAAACCATCCGCTTCGGGTTCGAGGAACGAGAACGAATGCGTATCGGTTTGATCTTGCGACGCATCCGTCCGTCCGGGCGTGAACGGTACCGTTACCGAAACGCCGGCTTTCTTTGCGGCTTCTTCGACGGCCGCACAGCCACCGAGGACGATGATGTCGGCGATCGAGATCATCTTGCCACCCGACTGCGCGCCGTTGAAATCGGCCGCAATCTTTTCGAGCTTGCCGAGCACGTCCGGCAACGCTGCGGGGTTGTTGACGTCCCAGCTGCGCTGCGGTTCGAGACGTAACCGTCCGCCGTTCGCGCCGCCGCGTTTATCGGAGCCGCGGAAGCTCGCCGCCGCCGCCCACGCGGTGGAAACGAGTTGCGAGATCGAAAGCCCTGACGCGAGAATCTTCGCTTTGAGCGCTGCGATATCGGCATAGTCGACGAGCGGGTGTGTCACGTCGGGAACCGGATCTTGCCAGAGCAAGACTTCCGCCGGAACTTCCGGCCCGAGATAGCGCGAACGCGGACCCATGTCGCGGTGCGTGAGCTTGAACCACGCGCGTGCGTACGCATCGGCGAACTCTTGCGGATTCTCATGATAGCGACGCGAGATCGGTTCGTAGATCGGATCCATGCGCAGCGCGAGGTCCGAGGTGAGCATCATCGGCGCATGACGCTTTCCGGCGATATGCGCGTCGGGAACGGCATCCTTGCCACCGCCGTCTTTGGGCGTCCACTGATGCGCACCGGCGGGGCTCTTCGTCAATTCCCATTCGAAATTGAAGAGATTATCGAAGTAGCCGTTGTCCCACTTCGCGGGCTCGTTCGTCCATGCGCCTTCGAGGCCGCTCGAAATCGTGTCGGCGCCGTGACCGGTCCCGAAGCGATTTTTCCAGCCGAAGCCCTGCTCTTCCATGGCGGCATCTTCGGGCGCCGCGCCGACGTAATCGCCGGGATTCGCCGCGCCGTGCACTTTACCGAACGTATGGCCGCCTGCGATGAGCGCGACGGTCTCTTCATCGTTCATCGCCATGCGCGCGAAGGTTTCGCGGATGTCGCGTGCGGAGCCGAGGGGATCGGGAACGCCGTCGGGGCCTTCGGGATTGACGTAGATGAGGCCCATCTGTACGGCTGCGAGCGGATTTTCGAGCTCGCGATCTCCGGTGTAGCGCTTGTTGCCGAGCAGCGTATCTTCGGGGCCCCAATAAATGTTGTCTTCGGGTTCCCACACGTCTTCACGACCGGCTGCAAATCCGAACGATTTGTAGCCCATGTTTTCCATGCCCCACGTGCCGCCGAGCACGAAGAGATCGGCCCACGAAATCGCGTTGCCGTATTTCTGTTTGATCGGCCACAGCAGGCGGCGCGCCTTGTCGAGATTAGCGTTATCGGGCCAGCTGTTGAGCGGCGCGAAACGTTGCATGCCCGAGCCCGCGCCACCGCGGCCATCGCCCGTGCGATACGTGCCTGCGGCGTGCCACGACATGCGCACGAAGAACGGGCCGTAGTTCCCGTAGTCGGCGGGCCACCAGGGCTGCGACTCGGTCATCAACGCCATCATATCTTTTTTGAGTGCGGCGAAATCGAGTTTTTTGAATTCTTCCGCATATGAAAACGACGCGCCCATAGGATTGGACGCGATCGGATTCTGATGCAGAACTTTGAGGTTGAGTTGATTGGGCCACCACGACTTCTGCGTCATGAGCCCCACGGGCATATGCGTGCCCTTGGGTTTGCCGTGCGGAACCGGGCATTCACCCGCTGGCACTTGGACGTCGCGATCCGCTTCGATCATAATTCTCTCCGATTTGGGGGACGTGCACTGATCTAGATTTTCAGAGACTACATACACGGTAGCACGATCGGGTCAGCAAGTGAAATCGATTTATCCAAAGGGTTTGTAAGGCAAAACCGATGAATCTAGGTGCATGTTGCCACTTGCCGTCTCGTCATTGTCGCTCCGCGACCTCGAGTATGCCGTCGCCGTCGCGCGCGAACGCAACTTCGGACGAGCCGCCGAGTCGTGTGGCGTGAGCCAAGCGGCGCTGAGCGAACAGGTGCGCAAACTCGAATCAATTCTCGGCGTTCCGCTCTTCGAACGCACGACGCGCAAGGTCGAACCGACGGTGCGCGGTGAGACGATCTTGCGCCAAGCCGAGGCGTTGCTCGCCGACGCACGGCGCATGCTCGAAGATGCGCGTCGCAGTGCCGAGCCGCTCTCGGGCGAATTGCGTCTCGGCGTGATCGCGACGCTCGGACCGTACTACATGCCCTCGGTCATCGCGCTCGGCCGCAAACGTTTTCCGCGACTGGCGTTACGCTTACTCGAATCGACGACCGACGACTTACTCGCGTCGCTACGTCGCGGAAACCTCGACGCGGTTTTGATCGCGCTGCCGGTACCGCTCGATGGTTTGGTAGCCGAGCGATTATTTTTCGAGCCGTTCCGTCTCGCGTGTCCGAGCGATCACGACCTCGCGCGCCAACACGACGTGAGTCTCCACGATCTCGCGAGCGGTCCGCTGCTCTTAATGGAAGACGGTCATTGCCTGCGCGATCAAACGCTCTCCCTCTGTGATTCGCGCACGCTCTCCAATCAGAGTCGCTACGCGAGTTCGCTCGAAATGCTTCGCCACATGATCGCCGCAGGTGAAGGCATCTCGGTCATTCCGCTGCTCGCGGCAGCCGAACACACGACGATGCAAGGCATGATCGCGTACCGCGAACTCGGTGAAGCCCATGCGGGCCGCACGATCGCACTGGTGTGGCGGGCGACCGAGACGCGTGCGGACGATTTGCGCGAAATTGCGGCCTGCATGCGCGAGGGGCTTCCGACGGGCGTCCGACTCCCGACGGCCTGAGACGAAGCGGTCGAGCATGAGCTCGAAAAATGGGCACGACGTCCGTATGAATCGCCCGCCGTGGCCGACTGCCGCCCAATACCGCGAAGCCGTGGCCGATCGCGATGCCCTCGGTCGAGCCGATTTGCGGAACGGGCGCCTCGAGCTCGGCTCGGGCGGCGTTCCAAAATCGTACGACGGCACGTTTTCGACGACGTTCCATTTCACGACAGCAGACGGTGATGTTGCATTTCGGTGCTTCAAAGGCGGCGACGATCCGCGACGTCGCTACGCAGCGATCGCCGAACTCTTGCGCTATGTGAGAAACGATGCGCTCTGCTGGACCGAGTTCGAACCGGAAGCGATTCGCGTTGACGGCACGCCGTGGCCCGCCGTGATCATGGAATGGATTGCGGGGCGCTCGCTCGATGCCGAGGTCGCCGTAATCGTCGCGGACGACGGCGGCGGCGACGCCCTCATGCGGCTCGCGATGCAGTTTCGCGAAGTCGTTCGCTCGCTCGATGCGCTCGGCATCGCACACGGCGATCTCCAACACGGCAACATTCTCGTTGCCGACGGTCGCTTACGTCTCATCGACTACGACGCGATGTATCTGCCCGCAATCGCGGATCTCGTGCCCTCGGAGTACGGGCATCGTAATTACCAGCATCCGCAACGTCGCGACGCACCATTCGACCGTCGGCTCGACCGTTTCTCGGCGCTCGTGATCTACACGGCCCTCGTCGCTCTCGCGAGCGATCGATCGTTATGGACGCGCTTTCACGATGGCGAGAATCTACTCTTTCGCGCGCACGATTTCACATCGAACGGGCGCTCCGATCTCTTTCGCGATCTTCTGAGCAACAATGCGACGAACGGACTTGCCGACGTGCTACGCGCGGCCTGCGCGTTGCCCGCAAGCGAGACGCCGTCGTTGGAAGAAGCGATCGCCGCATCCGCGTCGACGATGTCCGCTCACGCATTCGTCGCACCGCCGAAACCGCGACAACGACCGAGCCGTGCCGTCATACCACCCCTACGTGTCGCAGCCGCAACGACGCCCGCGCTCACGCTTCGCGGGAGATCGCTCCCGCTCGTCATCTTCGCCCTGGGCCTCATTGGGCTCGCAATCGGCGTTGGAGCGGCCGCGTTTCACCGTGGCTCGGTATCGCAAATCGCAACGCGCGTGCGACCGACATTCCGCGCGACGCACGTGCCGAACGTCGCGGTCGTTCCGGTAACGACGGCCGTGCCGAGCGAAACGCCGACGAGTCCCGCACCGAAAAAAAAACCGACGAGCCGGCCCACGCCGCCGCCTACCCGCGTCGCGACGAGCGACATGCGAGGCACGTGGCAGATCGCCGAGGCGAACGTGCGCGTTGGCACGATCGTGTGGACGGGCGCGGCCTTCGGCGTTAGCGGGGCGACGTACGTTCTCGATGCACGCAAGACCACGATCGCCGGGCGGTCGGCGACGCTATGCGAGCGTCAAACGACGTTGCACGCGGAACTCGCGATCGGCGTCGCTCGGCAAACCGTCCCGTATCGCGAAACCAATTGCACGGGCGCCACATCGTACGGCGAGCTCCGCGTCAACGACTTCGGAAGCGACGCCGGATCGTTTACGGGAAGCGTCTGGCAAGGCGGGTCGAAAATCGGCGACTTTACGGCGAGCAAAGGTTAATCACCCGATCGTTTTTGCGATGAGGTCGCGCATCGAAGATGGGTTGCGACCGAGCATGTGTCGGAGCGTCGGATCGACGGTCGCGAATTCCGCGGCACGACTCGCGCGATAGAGGCCGAGCACGACGTCGATGACACGTATCGGCATGCCGCGTCCGATCATCGCCGCTCGCAGGTCGTCATCGGATCGTACGTGCCGCGTAATGGGTCGCCCGAGACGTTCGGATGCCGGTGGAAACGCAGAACGGCTACTCGCCGCCATGTGGCTCGTATACACGATTCTCCGCACGCCCGCGACGCGAGCCGCATCGATGGCCGAGCGATGTTGCGCGATGGGATCGCCGCCGTACGAGGCCGCATTCGAGGACACCAGCAGAAGTTGCGATGCGCCCTCGAAGGCGTGCGCAAGTGTCGGTGGCTCCGCGAAGTCGCCACGTCGCACGCGAATGCCGAGCTCGGCAAGGTCTCGTGCCTTCTCCGGGTCGCGCACGCTCACGGCGATTTCGCCGGTCGCATGACGCTCGAGAAGTTGCAGGACGATCGCGCGTCCGAGCGCCCCCGTTGCTCCCGTGACGACCAGCATGAAACATCCCCCAGACGACATCGATGAAAGTGCCGATCGACGAAAACGCAAGCGATTTCGCGAAGTTGAGCGGCATGCCGCAGTCGTATTTCGAAAAACTCGGCAGCGAGTATCCCGATGACGATTTTAGCGCATTACGCGTCTTCCTCGCATTGCGTTCGGCATCGCGCCGCGTCGATGCGGCAACCGCGCATTGGTTCGACCTTTACGGCCTCTCGGCGACGAAGGTCGACGTCCTACACCTCGTCTCCGCGAGCGCCGACGGGACGACCGTCGGGCGGTTACGCGAACATCTCTTGATGACGCAGCCGAACGTCACGATGGTCGTCGCAAGCCTCGAGGGTGCCGGACTCGTTCGTCGCACGATCGATCCCTCCGATAAGCGCTCGATGCGTATTCGTCTCACCGCGAGCGGGCGTAGACTCATCGCCAAGATGACGCGCGGGCATCTCGCCGCGCTCGAGCAGAGCGTCGCCGTGTTAAAGCCACGCGACCGCGACGAGTTCATCCGATCGTTGTGGAGGCTAACGCAAAGCTTCGAGACCACACGAATCCCAAAATGACGTTGCTCTCACGAAGCGCCATTTTCACGAAGCGGCAATGTACCGCGTGGCCCAAGGAGTCGCTCTTGCCGCCCGCAACGCTCGCGCGATGCAGACGATCGGCGAGGAGATCGCCTCGGTCGGTGAACGTGAAGCGTACTTCGATGCGCTCATTGCGGGCGTCTTACGCACGCACGCGAGCCCGGGGACCGATCGGCGCGTCGCCGAAATTCGGACGCTGACCCAGCGGCGGCGCTCCCGTTCCGAGCACGACGCGCGCGCCGCACACGACGAACTCGTCGCCCTCGTCGAATCGTTCGATCTCACCACGGCAATCGAAGTCGTTCGCGCCTGTTCGCTGTATCTCCAGATGGCGAATCTCGCGGAGCACGCGTATCGCGAAGGTCTTCGTCGCGAGCGCGCGATTGCGGGTCATGCGCCGTTCGCATCATCGCTCGAAGCGATGACGCTCCCGCCCGATGCCGCGAGCGCGCGCGAGATCCTCGCGGCCATGGATGTCGCCCTCGTCTTCACCGCACACCCGACGGAGGTACAGCGCCGTACCGTTATCGAGAAGCACGAGGCGATCGGTCGTCTCTTACGCACGCTCGACGATCGCCGCAATACGCCCGAAGAGCGACGCGCCCTCGATCGCGAGCTGCGCGCGCAGATCGTGTTGCTGTGGGAAGGCAACGAACTCTACCTCACGCCGCCGACCGTAGCAGACGAGATTCGCAACGTCATCGCATGGTTTCGCGAAACGCTCGTCGACGAAGCCACGTCGCTCTTCGATCGACTCGACGATCGTTTCGCCAACGCCTATGGGGAACCGATCGAAATCCCTACATTCTTGCGATTCGCGAGTTGGATCGGCGGCGATCGTGACGGTAATCCCAACGTGACATCCGCGACGACCGAACTCGCCCTGGAGATGGGCCGCAATTTCATCCTCAAGCGCTACGTCCGCGAGGTGGAATCGCTGCAAACGCGCTTGTCGCAAGACGCGCGTCGCGGTAGCGTGAGCGCGGCGCTCGCCGCCTCGCTCGATAACGACGCGCGTGATTTACACGACGTTCACTACACGCTCGGGCCCCGGCAGAGCGCGGAACCCTATCGTCGCAAACTCGCCTACATGCATCGTCGCCTCACGCTCGCTCGCGGCGATAAATCCGACGCGTATGCCACATCGGATGCCTTTGCAAACGATCTCGATCTGCTCGAACGCTCGGTGACGGCGGGCAGCGGCCGCGAGGTCGCAGCGCCCATCCGTCGATTGCGCCGCATGGTCGCGATCTTCGGCTTCACGACCTACGAACTTGAGTGGCGTCAGAACAAACGCAACCTCGAACTTGCGACCGACGAAATCCTCGCAACCGTCGAATCGGGTCTCGTCTATTCACAACTCAACGAAGTTCAGCGCCTCGCGTGGCTCGAACGCGAACTCGCGGGCAATCGGCCGCTGCTCTCCGAGCGCGTGCCGCTCTCGCAAGCGCGCGCGATGTCGTCGAGTCGTTGCAGACCGTCGCGCGCTTACGTGCACGACACGGCCCCACGGCGATTTCGACGTTGATTCTGGCCGGTAACGAAACGGCATCCGATGTGTTGCATCTGTTCTTGCTCGCGCGCGAGTGCGGTGCGCTCGATGCCGGCCCGTTGCAGATCGTGCCGCTCTTCGAAAGTATCCCCACGTTACGGTCCGCACCAGATGTCGTTGCGACCCTGCTCCGATCGCGCGCTTTTTCCAAACATCTCGCATCGCTCGGCGGCATCTGCGAGGTCATGGTCGGCTATTCCGATTCAAATAAAGAAGGCGGTATGGTCACGAGTACGTGGGAGATCTACCGAGCGCAGCGCGAGGTCGCGCGCGTTGCCGCGGAGTGTGGCGCGCACGTGCGTTTCTTTCACGGTCGCGGTGGTTCCATCGCGCGGGGTGTCGCCGACCCGCGGCGCAGCATCGCCGACGCGCCTCCCCAGGCGCGATCGTGGCGTTTCAAGCAGACCGAACAAGGCGAAGTCATCGCATCGCGATACGGCTTGCCGTCGCTCGCGCGACGCAGCCTCGAAATCGTCGCGACGTCGCTCGTCCAGCAGGCTCCACCCGTCGTCGATCCCGCTCACGAACGTTTCGATGCGGTACTCGATCGCGTTTCCGAGAGCGCGTACGACGCGTATCGTGCGCTCGTCGATGCGCCGCAATTTTTCGAGTTCTTCGAGGCGTGTACGCCGATCAACGAGATCGCCGACATGCAGATCAGTTCGCGACCCGCGCGCCGCAACGCGACGTCGTCGATCGAAGATCTTCGCGCGGTACCGTGGAGCTTCGCATGGACGCAAACGCGCGCGATCGTCGCGAGCTGGTACGGTTTCGGGTCGGCGTTCGCCGCCGAAATCGCCCAAGGCCGATGCGAAACGCTGCGTGAGATGCGCGCCGCCTATCCATTTTTCCGGTCGCTGCTCGAAAAAATCGAACGCGGCCTCGCGACGGCCGATCTCACGATTTTCGACCTCTACGCCGAAGCGCTCGTCGCCGACGCCGACCTGCGAGCGCGATTCGTGCAACGTCTGCGCACCGAGTACGAGGATGCTCGCAGCGCGTTGCTCGCGATCACGCAAGGCGAACGCCTCCTCGAAGACGATCCGGTGTCGGCGGCGGCAATTGAGGCTCGCAATCCATATGTCGATCCGATGTCGTATCTGCAGATCCGTCTGATCCGAGATTTTCGCGCCTCGGCCCGCAGCGACGCGCATCTTCGCGACGCGATCCGCTTGAGCATCAACGGTATCGCTGCGGGTCTCCGCGTCACGGGGTAATTTCGATTAGCGTGGCAGGCGAGCCGTCACGCGACACCCCGGAAGCGGCGATGGTACGACTTCAACGACGTCGGCGAGTGCCGCGACGATCCGCATGCCCCGGCCGCCGCTATCCGTCGGCTCGCGAACGAGCGCGTTCGGGAGCTCGAAGCATTCGCCGGCGCTTTCGACGCGGATTTCCAAATTACGGTCGTCGATCGAAACATCCACCCACATCGGGTCGCGCCCGTGCCGCACGGCATTTGTCACGAGTTCTCCGAAAACGACCTCTTTTAGCAACCCCTGGTTGCTGCAACGGCACCGCTCGAGAATCTCTCGAAACCATTTCCGACA
The DNA here is from genome assembly GCA_025359485.1 of Rhodospirillales bacterium. GTDB lineage: Bacteria > Vulcanimicrobiota > Vulcanimicrobiia > Vulcanimicrobiales > Vulcanimicrobiaceae > JANYGA01. The sequence continues at coordinate 8,876 of JANYGA010000162.1, forward strand.
AAGTGTCACGCCGCTAAAATCGAGTCGTTGTAATGTCCACGTCGCAGTCATCCGTCGGACGTTCCCAAAAAAGCGAAAGTTCAATACGGTACCTGACTATATGGTTGGAGTCAGGCTTGAGCTGGATGCACGACAGGCGACGAAAAGATGGCTTGCTTACCGACTCGGGACGCTACCATGCCACCCGTGCCTACCTAGCCTGCCTGCGACGGCGCAGGCAATTCAACTCGGCCCGCGCTACTGCGGTCGGGATGAAGATCGCTACCTATAACGTCAACGGCGTCAACGGGCGGCTCCCCCTGCTCCTCGAGTGGCTGGCCGAGTCGCAGCCCGACGTCGTCTGCCTTCAAGAGCTCAAGGCGCCGCAAGAAAAATTTCCCGAAGCGGCAATTTCCGATGCCGGTTACGGGGCGATCTGGCACGGCCAAAAAAGTTGGAACGGCGTCGCGATCTTAGCGCGCGGCGACACACCGACCGAGACGCAGCGCGGCTTGCCCGGCGAGCCCGACTCGGCGCAATCACGCTACATCGAAGCGTCGGTGCGCGGCGTGCTCATCGGCTGTCTCTATCTGCCCAACGGTAATCCCGCGCCCGGCCCAAGATTCGACTACAAACTCGCCTGGTTCGATGCGTTCGTGCGCTATGCCGCAAGCCTGCTCGACCGTAAGATACCGGTCATCCTCGCGGGTGATTTCAACGTGATGCCGACGGAACTCGACGTGTACAAACCCGAGCGTTGGGTCGACGACGCACTCTTTCGCCCGGAGGTTCGCGACGCGTTTCATCGGCTCGTCGCGCAGGGTTGGACGGATGCGCTGCGCTCGCTCCACCAATCCGAAACGATCTACACGTTTTGGGATTATTTTCGCAACGCATTTGCCCGCAATGCCGGCCTACGCATCGATCATCTCTTACTGAGCCCGGCGATCGCGCCGCGCCTTCTCGCAGCCGACGTCGATCGCGACGTGCGTGCGAAAGAGAAAACGAGCGATCACGCACCGACGTGGATCACGCTGTCGCAGGAAGAAGCGGCCGCATGAACGCCGCCGATCGATTCTTCGAACTCCACGTTCCCGGAGCGCCGTTCGTCATCGGCAACGTGTGGGACGCCGCAAGCGCGCGCGTGTTCGAGACATCCGGCTTTGCGGCGCTCGCGACGTCGAGTGCCGCCGTCGCCTGGTCGCTCGGATACCCCGATGGTGAGATCGTCGACACGAACGAGTTGTACGCTGCGATCGCCCGCATCGTGCGCGTGGTCCGCGTCCCGGTGAGCGCGGATCTCGAGGCCGGATTTGGCGCGACGCCGACGGCCATTGCCGGTACGTGCGAACGCGCGCTCGCGACCGGCATCGTCGGCGTCAACCTCGAAGATTTCGATGCGACCACGGGCGAACTATTTCCAATTGCAATTGCCGTGGAGCGCATCCGTGCATTTCGCGCGCGCGCCGACACGCTTGGAAAACGGCTTTTCATCAACGCGCGTACCGATGTGATGTTGCGCGCCATCGGTCCGACGGGCGATCGCACGCATGTGGTCATCGAACGTTTGCAAGCATACGCGGGCGCCGGGGCCGACGGTGCGTTCGTCCCGGGCATCGGCGACGTCGCTACGATCGGCGCGATCGCGCACGCCGTACGCATGCCGCTCAACGTGCTGCTGATGCCCGGTATTGCATCGCTGAACGAGCTCGCCGCCGTCGGCGTCGCGCGCGTCAGCATCGGCAGTTCGCCGATGACGCGACTGCTCGGCGTCCTCCGCGATCTCGGTAACGACGTGCACGCCGGCCGCTTCGCGTACGTCGACGAACCAAAACTCGCGTATGCCGATTGCAACGCGCTCTTCACAAAATCGACATGAAAACATTAGCGGGAAAGCTCGCGCTCGTCACGGGCGCATCGGGCGAGATCGGTGCGGCGGTTGCGCTTCGTCTCGCGGCCGACGGCGCGTTCGTCCTCGCGCATTACGGCACGAATCGTGACGGTGCGGAAGCCGTCGTCCGTCAGATAATCGCGTCGGATGGTGAAGCCGAAGCGGTCGGCTCCGATCTCTCAGCACCAGATGGCGCGCGCGCACTTTTTGATAGAGCCGATACGGTGTTCGGTGGCCGTCATGCGGGTCACCTCGACGTGCTCGTCAACAACGCGGGAACATTTGCGTTCGGCTCGCTCGAAGATTCCAGCGACGACGACTTCGATCGCGTTTTCGCAATCAACGTCCGCGCGCCGTTCCAACTCGCTCGCGAAGCGGTTCGACGGATGTCGGCGACGGGATGGGGCCGGATCGTCAATGTCGGCTCGGTTTTCGGTCAAGCCGCACCGGCTGCCGGAATGAGTCTCTACTGCGGCCCGAAGTTCGCACTCGCCGGGATGACGCGCGCGTGGTCACGCGATGTGGTCAGCGTCGATCGCTTCGGCCGTGGTCGCGATGTTGCCGAGGCCGTCGCCTATCTCGCGAGTCCGGCCGCAAGCCACATCAACGGCGTCTGTCTCAACGTCGACGGCGGCTGGAGCGCCTAACGCTTCGATTTTTGCATTACGACCCCAAACATTGTATATCGGTCGTATCCATAAGGGCCTTACTTCGTTCGTTGCAACGGCGTCGCCGGTTGGATCTGGGGCTACGAAGTCAAGGTGTTTCCGAGCCTCTTTCCGGCTTCGACCATCGCCATCGGCTCGGTTCGCGTCGGTAGCGGCGATCTTGGCGTGATCGGCGTTTCGTGTGTCGCGCTCGGAGCGATCTACGCGCTCTCGCGGACCAAACTCGGGCTCGCAATCCGCGCAGCGGCGAGCTATCCCGAATCGAGCCGCGCACTCGGCATTCCGGTGTTAGCGAATAATTTCATCCCTTGACGATCGTCGATGACGAGAGTAGCATCGAGATCTGCCGCGCCATACGTTGCGCGCGTCGAGACGACGCTCGATGCTACGCCGACGCAGCCACGAGAGAGGACGATTCGATGCTTGCACGACGAGCGTCGCTTGTAGCTTTTGCCGCATCCGTCGCATTGCTTGGCGTTTTCGTCACCATGGAGCGCGCATCGACGCAAACCAAGCCCGGACCCAGCAATGGTTGGACGATTCACATCGATGCGAAAAAGCACTTCGGCGACGCGCATCCAAACGAAATCGCACACCATTGGTGTAAGAACGTCGCGGGCATGACGGAGTGTCAGATTTACGATAGCGATGCCGTCGACGCCCATCTCGTCGCGGTCGAAACGATCGTCGATCCCCAGATGTATCGCTCGTTTTCGCCACAAGAACAAGCGCAGTGGCATTTTCATCGCGACGAGATTCCCAAAGTCGATGCCGTCATGCCCGATCTCTCTCCCGCCGACGCGAAAGCAGTAACGGCGAAGATCGAAAATACCTACGGAAAAGTCTGGGTACTCTGGGATCCTC